>DOMT01000139.1 GCA_003509825.1 Coriobacteriia bacterium | reverse complement strand
GAGTAAATGTCGTAGCTGCGTTCGCCGCGGTTTGTCTGTTCGATTACCATTGGCACTAAGGGCATTGTTATATACCTCCCGGATAGAAATTAGAAAATAGAGAATAGAAAATAGTAGAATTACGGAAATAGGCGTGTGGAGTATAGGCTACATTCTTCTCTTTAGTAGAAGTGCCCAATCAGACGGATTTTGTTGCATGGCATCCGCAATAATTTTTCTTCAAAAGCAACAGGCCCCGGCTTCGGGGCCTGACGCTTTCCTGAATCCTGAAGCGTGAATCCTGCTATAAAGCTATGTTGAGGATCTTGTAGCGGATATGACTGCCGGAGGGGACGACGACCTCGACCTCGTCGCCGACCTTGACGACCTCGGAGGGGTGGCTGACGTGCTTCCAGGACAGCTCGCTGATGTGCACGAGTCCGTCGATACCGCCGAGGTCCACGAAGGCACCGAAGTCGACGATGGAGGATACGGAACCCTTGAGGCGCATGCCCTTGACCAGCTTCTCGAGAATCTCGGAACGCTCGTTCTTGCGACCTTCCTCGAGCACGACGCGGCGGGAGAGCACCACGTTGTTGCGATTGCGATCCATCTCGATGACGCGGGCTTCGATCTGCTCGTTCATGAAGGAATCCAGATCCTTCACGCGGCGCAGGTCGACGAGGGATGCAGGCAGGAAGCCGCGCAGGCCGATGTCGAGGATAAGGCCGCCCTTGACGATCTCGATGACCTCACCGACGACGTTTTCGCCGGAGTTGAATTTCTCCTCGATATCGATCCAGGCACGCTCGTACTCGGCGCGCTTCTTGGAAAGAATCAAGCGACCGTCCTTGTCCTCCTTTTGGAGCACCAAAGCCTCGATCTTGTCTTCGACGCTGACGATCTCGGAAGGATCGACGTCTTTGCGTATGGAGAGTTCACGTGCCGGAATGACACCTTCGGATTTGAAACCGATGTCGAGCAAAACCTCGTCATGCTCGATCTTCACTACGGTTCCTGTGACAAGGTCACCTTCATCGAAGTCGGTGATGGTCTTGTCGATGAGCTGGTTCATCTCCGCATCATCGAGGTCCTCAATCTCGATAACGGAGGTGTTCTTGATCTCACTCAAAAGTGGACCCCTTTCAATAGGGGCCCCGGTCCTAAATGCTCTCCGCCGTGAACGCAAACTAATGGGTCTAAACGTGAAACATGTCTCGGGGCCAACAATACAATTCTTCACAGAATGACTGTGAAGAAACAACAGTGTCAGTATAGAGTTTATTGCCACAGCTCACAAGTAATATAGGGAGATTGGCCGGGTGAAATTCACTCTCCGCCCGGCATAGAGACGACAAGCGACCTATGAACGCCCCTCGCAGCGATCCGTGGAGGACCACGGAGATTCGGGACGAACACCCCGGTTCCGACCGTCGACGAATAATGGTTATTATATTTATCAATCCCCTATCAAAACGCGATTATGTTATCTATACTGTTTAATTAATGTAATGTGACACTTGAACCGAAGACCCGACGAGTGCCGGCCGCGCTTTTTTCGGCTCAACCACATGGGGTAGGATTGTAATCAAGGGGGAACCATGAAAACCAAATTCGTATGCTTGTCCGTACTTCTCACCGGTCTGCTCTCCGGTGCCCTGGTCGGCTGTAGCTCTACGACTCCACCCAACAGCACGCCACCCGATGTGGAAATCGAACGCGGAATAAGCGTGCCGACAACCGACGATAGCGTCTACGAGGCGATTCTCGACGATTATGCGGAAAAACTCACGGCAGCCACACCCGGTCTCATAGTGGAATACAGCGCGGATGCGGAAACCTTTCTTGCCGGTGCAACGGAAGATACCGATNNAACCGATATAACGGCAGGTCTCCTCGATATCTGTAGTGCGAAAATCGGCAAACTGGCCGAAATCTCCAACGAAGGCATCACGGCGATGGCTCAGATCATGTACACCGCGGGCACCAGTGCCGACCCCGAAAGCTTCTCACAATACGAGTCCTGGGCAGGGCAACTCCAAGACATTTATATGGAGGAATCCAGCAAGATAACCAAGGTATATCTGGATTCGATCCCGGGGTAATCGAGGACTTGCAAAAAAAATCCACCGGGACATGGATGAAACAACCGCTTGCGTCTGTTGTTCGCCCGGATCATGCGAATGTCGCCGGAAGCGGGGTTTCGGAACCCGGGCAAGGCGACATTCGCATGAATTTGCAAAACTTACGGATTGATTTTGACGATCGGAGCGTATCCCTTGAGCAGCTTCTTGGTTTCCCTCGTCTTGAGGAACTTGATATGTAACACATCGCCGCTGATGCTCGTAATTTTGCCACGCCCGAAGGTCTTGTGATCCACATCGTCACCAACGCTGAAGACCTGGGCCTCGCGTTCCTGCTTCAGCTGATCCTTATGGGCTTGGTCGGCGTCGCGCTTATTCGTAACACTCGATCCGCCCCGGCCGAATACCCTACCCGTGTCGCGCTCCGGGCGCGATCCCGTGCCGAACTGACCGTGACGGTCTCCCCGCTTTTCGTATCCCACTCCACCGTAGCCCGATGAGCCGATACCCGAGGGCGTGATGTATTGCGTAGGTATCTCGGAGACGAAGCGCGAACGCGGATTGACCTGGGTGTTACCGAACAGGCTGCGCGACTGGGCATGGCTGATATGGAGCAGCTCCCGCGCCCGGGTTATGGCCACATAGGCCAACCTGCGCTCCTCCTCCAGATGCTCGTCATCTTCCGAAGAGGCCCCGTGGGGGAACAGCGACTCTTCGAGACCGGCGATGAAAACGACCGGAAACTCCAGTCCTTTGGCCGAGTGTATCGTCATCATGGTGAGGTACTCGTCACCCTCGATGATGCTGTCGAGGTCGCTGCGAAGTGCCAGCCACTCCATGAAGCGCACGAGCATGGCATCCACGGTTTCCGCAGCTTGTGGAAGTGTGGACTCCTCCGACGCACCGGTGTGGGAAACACCGCCTTCGGTGCCCTGTTCGGCCTCGAACTCATCATCGCCCGGATGGGTTTGCTCGAACTCCTCGGCGACGCCGAAGAACTCCTGGATGTTTTCCACGCGACCTTTGGATTCATCGGTGTGATCGGCCAACAGAGCCTCGATGAGTCCGCTTTTGGTGACCACCATCTCCACGATCTCGCGCAGGCCGCCGGCGTAGTGTCGCGCATCTTTGATAATCTGCACGAAACGCGCCATCGAGTCGAGCGTTTTGCTGCCGAAGCCGGGTTCGGCAAGCGCCAGCTCCAGCGCCTCGAAAAACGTACAGCCCTCGGTGCGAACGATTTCTTCCACCTTTTCGATACTGGTTTTGCCGATGCCGCGCTTAGGCACGTTGATGATGCGCTTGGCGGCGATGTCGTCGGCGGGGTTGGTGATCAACTTGAGGTAGGCCATGACATCGCGGATTTCGGCGCGATCAAAGAAGCGTGTGCCACCGACGATGCGGTAGGGCACCCCGGCCCGAAGCAGCATGTCCTCCAGAATACGCGACTGGGCGTTGGTGCGATAAAACAGCGCGAAGTCGCGATATGAACGTCCCGCCCGATGCTGTCGCTCGATCTCCGAGGCTATCCAACGTCCCTCGTCACGCTCATCGAAGGCCTGATACAGGGCGATGTTTTCGCCCTTGGCGCCTTCGGTGAACAGGCGCTTGCTCTTGCGCCGGGTATTGTTGGCTATGACGGCGTTGGCGGCTTCCAGGATCGTAGAGGTGGAGCGGTAGTTCTGCTCCAGCTTGATGACCGTGGCCTCGGGGTAATCCCGCTCGAATTCCAGAATGTTGCGGATATTGGCACCACGCCAGGAGTAGATCGACTGGTCGTCATCACCCACCACCATGATATTGTGATGACCACCGGCCAACAGCTGTGCGATGGCGTACTGCGCGCCGTTGGTGTCTTGATACTCGTCGATATGGATGTAGCGAAAGCGATTGCGGTAGGCCTCGAGTACATCGGGGTGTTTGCTGAGTAGGGCCCAGGTATTGACGAGCAGGTCGNNCGAAGTCCATGGCATCGGCTTTTTTAAGGCGCTCCTGTAAGGCGGTATAGATACGAGCGGTCAGACGCTCGTTGAAGGCGGAGGCGCCCGCTTCATACTGCGCCGCCGTTATCAACTCGTTTTTCGCCTTGGAGATACGCTCCCGGATACCGTTGATGGGAAACTTCTTAGGGTCGATGTTGAGCTCCGCACAGATTTCCTTCACCAGACGCTTGGAGTCATCATCGTCGTAGATCGTGTAGTTACGGGTGTAGCCGAGCTTATCCGCGTGTTGCCTCAGCATACGCACGCACATGGCGTGAAAGGTCGCCACCCACATGCCGCGCATGCCACGCGACAACACCTTGCCCAAACGCTCGCGCATCTCGGCAGCGGCTTTATTGGTAAAGGTGATCGCCAAAATCTGATAGGGCGAAACACCCATATCCTCGATCAGATGGGCGATGCGGTAGGTAAGCACACGGGTCTTGCCGCTGCCGGCACCCGCCAGCACCAAGAGCGGCCCCTCTGTACAGAGAACGGCCGCCCGTTGTTCGTTATTCAGTTCATCCAGGTTTATCGGGTTCGGATGAAAACCCCCGCCGAAATCTTCGCCTAAACTCAATTGCATCAGATGATCGTTTTCCCTACCGCCGCGGCAACGGCCTTCAACTCTTCAAGCAGTTCGGCGAAGGCGGGCAAAGTCAACTGCTGTGAGGCATCGGACTTGGCTTTTTGCGGGTTGGGATGTATCTCGATCATCAGCGCATCGCACCCGGCGGCGATCGCCGCCTTGGCCAACGAGGGCACGAGATCGACCTGTCCCGCAGGGTGGGAAACATCCACGCAGATCGGAAACAGTGAGCGCTTATGCACCACCGGCACCGCGGAGATATCCAAGGTAAAGCGGGTGGATGTCTCGAAGGTGCGTAGTCCCCGTTCGCAAAGCATGACGTTGGGGTTGCCGCCCACCGTCAGATATTCGACCGCGGAGAGCCACTCATCGATGGTTGCGGCCATGCCGCGTTTGAACAGCACCGCCTTGTGGTTTTCGGCCGTTGCTGCACCCACGGCTTTGAGCAGTTCGAAGTTGGCCATGTTGCGTGTACCGATCTGCAGGGCATCGATGTATGACATCACCATGTCGATATGGGCGGTGTCGACGATCTCGGTCAGCGTCTTGAGATT
>DOMT01000046.1 GCA_003509825.1 Coriobacteriia bacterium | reverse complement strand
GCCGCGGCGCACTGCTTCGGGGGTGGCCACGATCACCGTGATAACCAAGCCTCGGGCGTGTTCGGGAAACTGCTTGTTTTGCCCCAACGACCTGCGCATGCCCAAGAGCTACCTGAGCGACGAGCCCGCCTGCCAACGGGCCGAACGTAACTATTTCGACCCTTACCTTCAGGTCGTCTCACGGCTGCGTGCTTTGCGGCACATGGGGCATGCCACAGACAAGGTCGAGTTGATCGTTTTGGGCGGCACGTGGAACGACTACCCCGAACCCTATCGAATTTGGTTTGTGAAGGAGCTGTTCAGGGCTCTGAATGAAAGTGGTCGGGGGGATGGTATGGTGCAGGGGGAGTCGCTTATCGATCATGCGGAAGTTGAGGCGAGTAGTAGGCGCAGGTTCTACCGCCGTGTAGGGCTGCTCCATTCCGAAGACCGGTTGGGTAAGGCCGTTGCCGACGCACAGCATGAGGTGAACGACGGAGGCCTCGACTACAATACGATCATGTGGCGGCTCTATGAAGATAATGAGAGTTGGCAAAACGTATCAAAGTTGCAAACAGCGACTTTCGAGGAGCTGTTCGTGCAGCATGGGATCAACGAGACCGCAGCGCATCGGGTCGTCGGTTTGGTGGTTGAAACACGCCCCGATGCCATTGATGTCGAGAGCCTCACACAGCTCAGGCAGCTGGGCTGCACCAAGGTGCAGATCGGCATCCAGAGTCTCGATGAGCGGGTTTTGCGTATGAATCGCAGAGGAATCGATTCCGGGTGCATCGGGCGGGCCTTTGCTTTGCTCAGGTTATTCGGTTTTAAGATTCACGCGCACTTCATGGTCAACCTCTACGGATCTTCGGTCGAAGCGGACAAGCAGGATTACCGGCGCTTTGTTACCGAAGCGCCTTATCAGCCCGATGAGGTGAAGCTCTACCCCTGTTCGTTGGTCGAGGGTACGGGGCTTTGCGAGCGCTATGCGGATGGGAGTTGGCGCCCTTATACCGAGGAGGAACTGATGGAGGTTTTGGTTTCCGACGTATTGGCAACCCCACCGTTCATCCGCATTTCACGTATGATCAGGGATATCTCCGCAAAGGATATCGTTGCCGGCAATAAAAAGACCAATCTCAGACAGATGGTGGAGCGTGCGGTGGCGGACTCAGGTGAGCCGGTGTTTGAAATCAGGTATCGCGAAATCGCCGGCGACGATGCGGACATCGATGAGCTCGCGCTCGATGTTGTTGCCTATGAAACCGTCGGGAGCGATGAGTGTTTCCTGCAGCTGATCACTCCCGAGGGCAGAATTGCCGGCTATCTGCGGCTGTCCTTGCCCCGCCCCGAATCTTCGCTGTGGGAGTTGCCCGGGTTGCCGGTGATGTTCGATGAGGCGATGATTCGCGAGGTTCATGTCTATGGTAAGNNGGCGGGCGAAAATGCCCAGCACCTGGGGTTGGGGAGGCGTCTGATCGAAAAAGCCTGTGAGATGGCGGCGTTTCGGGGACATAAGGGGATCAACGTCATCAGTTCCGTCGGCACCCGCGAGTACTATCGAAACCTCGGATTTTCCGACAACGGACTCTACCAGAAAAAATCACTCGGTCGATAAACCGATAGCTTCACCACTGTTTCTAAAATCACTTCCCTCACCCCTATTTTCATAAAACAAAGCTCTTGTTACCGATCGACCCCTGCGGACCTCCCCAAACCTTGAGGGAACAAAAAGATAACGGTTGTGGAGCGGTCGCTCGTCAGGTCACGCCGGAACTTTGTAATGCGGTACACTTTTTCCCATGCATAAGACTTTGAGGTTATGAGGTGTGTATGAATACCATGATACGGATAGGAATCGTCGGGTACGGAAATCTCGGTCGGGGTGTGGAGGCTGCCATAGCACAGAATCCCGACATGGAGCTCGTCGGGGTGTTTACACGCCGTGACCCTGCGACGGTGGATGTGAAAAGTGAGGGCGTATCGGCATACCGTCTCGACGACCTGATCTCGATGAAAGGCGATGTGGATGTTGTCATACTCTGTGGCGGTAGTGCTACCGACCTTCCCGAAATGACGCCGAAACTGGCACGGGACTTCACTGTGATCGATAGCTTCGATACCCATGCGAAAATCCCCGAGCATTTTGCAGCCGTTGACGCTGCGGCCCGCGAGGGTGGCAATCTTGCCATCATTTCCGTCGGATGGGATCCGGGAATGTTTTCCCTGAACCGGGCGTTGGCTCGGGCCATCCTGCCTGTCGGTGAGGATTATACGTTTTGGGGCAAGGGTGTGAGTCAGGGTCACTCCGATGCCTTGCGCCGGATCGACGGGGTGATCGACGCCCGTCAGTATACGATTCCCGTGGATGCCGCCCTCAGCGCGGTGCGTGCGGGGGAGACCCCGAAGCTCAGCACCCGCGAGAAGCATACGCGCCTGTGTTATCTGGTTGTCGAGGAGGGTGCCGACAAGGCCCGTATCGAGCAGGAGATCGTCACCATGCCGCACTACTTCGACGAATATGACACCACCGTCGAGTTCATCTCGGCCGAGGAAATGGCTCGTGACCATGCAGGTCTGCCGCACGGCGGCATCGTGCTCAGAAGTGGTAAAACCGGTTTGAGCGAGGAAAACAACCAGATCATCGAATATAGCCTCAAGCTGGACTCGAACCCCGAGTTCACCTCCAGTGTATTGGTTGCCTATGCCCGCGCCGCCCACAGGTTGGCGGAGCAAGGCGAACAGGGCTGTCGCACCGTCTTCGACATCGCCCCTGCGCAGCTGATGATCATCACCCCCGAAGAGATGCGCGCAACGCTGTTGTAAGAGCGCGAAGAGTCTTCGTAAGCCGGACTTTACGTCCGGATCATGCAAATGTCGCCTGAATAGGGGTTTCGAGCCCCCGCTCATGGCGACATTCGCACGTTTCAGGGCAAAATACGTAATACTTCGATTAATATCTCCCGGTAATCTGCGTTGTGTTACGATTTGTCGGTCTGAAAAGGGGCGAGTCGGGCGCAGCGCCATGACTCGAAGACATCCGTCATCATAGTCATTGGAGGGTAAAACATGTTCGAAAACCTGAAGCAAGCACGGCAATTCTGCGAGGAAAAAGAGATCGCCATGGTCGATTTCATGATGATCGACATCGACGGTCGTTGGCGACATCTGACGATGCCGATCGAGAGGTTCACCGAAGATATTTTGGTGGACGGCGTGGGCTTCGACGGTTCGAATTACGGTTTTGCCCCCATCGAGAAAAGCGATATGGTATTCGTGCCCGATCTGAGTAGCGCCTACGTGGACGTCTTCGAGGAGATTCCCACGCTGGCGATGATCGGCGATGTTTACGTCATCGATCTGCCCGACAACCACCGCTTCGATCAATATCCGCGCAATGTGGCCGTGCGCGCGCAGGAATACATGAAAGACCTCGGTATCGCCGACGAGATGCGTATCGGACCCGAGTTCGAGTTTCACGTATTCGATCACGTGAGTTACGAGGTCGAACCGAGCGGGGCCTACTACAGTGTGGACTGCGAGCAAGCCGAGTGGAATACAGGTGTTGACGGTGAGAACCTCGGCTACAAGATGCCCGTCAAAGGCGGCTACCATATGGCGCTGCCGATGGACAGGCTCAGCGGATTCAGATCCCGCCTCACCATTCTCATGGAAAAGCAGGGGATAGCGGTAAAGTATCATCATCATGAAGTCGGTGGCCCCGGCCAGCTCGAGGTCGAAGTTGAGATGGGTGGGATGCTGGAGATGTCCGATAAGACCATGATGACCAAATATCTGGTGAAGAATCTGGCGTTTGCCGAGGGTAAGACGGCGACCTTCATGCCCAAGCCGATTTATGCCGAGGCCGGCAACGGCATGCATGTGCACATGCATCTCTTCAAGGAGGGTAAGCCGCTGTTTTATGACGAGAACGGTTATTCCCAGCTCAGTGAGATGGCGTTGCATTTCATCGGTGGATTGCTCACCCATGCCCGCGCGCTCTGCGCGTTCACCAACCCGAGTACCAACTCCTACAAGCGATTGGTTCCCGGCTTCGAAGCACCGGTGACCATCGGCTATGCGACCTCCAACCGTAGCAGCGTGGTACGCATTCCCGCCTACGCCAAAGGGCCGAACAAAAAGCGCTTCGAGCTGCGCAGCCCCGACGG
>DOMT01000193.1:4883-5562 GCA_003509825.1 Coriobacteriia bacterium | reverse complement strand
CTTGAAAGCCAGGGCCGCGAAGGGCTCCTTGGCATCGGCCTTACGCTCGACCTCTTCGCCGCTCTTAACATCGATGCCCTTGATGGCGGGGATGTCGAGCGGTGAGGGCATGTAATCCAGGATGCCGTCGAGCAGCTGCTGGATACCTTTGTTCTTAAAGGAGGCACCACAGACCACCGGGGTGATCTCGCAGGCCAGCGTACCCTTACGGATGGCGGCCTTGACCTCTGCCTGGGTGTAGGACTCGCCCTCGAGCACCTTCATCATCAGCTCGTCGTCGAACTCTGCGGCCAGCTCCACGAGCTGCTCGTGGTACTGTTGGGCACGCTCCTGGTAACCGTCGGGGATTTCGGTCTCCTCGGGGTAGATGACGCCTTTGGCGTCTTCGTTGAAGTTCCAGGCGGTCATGGTGATGAGGTCGACGAGACCGGTGAAGCGATCCTCGCTACCGATGGGCAGCTGAATGGCAACGGCGCGGGTTGCGAGGCGATCCTTCATCTGATCGATAACGGCGAAAAAGTCGGCACCGGTACGGTCCATCTTGTTGACGTAAGCCATACGGGGGACCTCATAGCGGTGCGCCTGACGCCAGACCGTCTCGGACTGGGGCTGCACGCCGCCGACGGCGCAAAAGACGGCAACGGTGCCGTCGAGTACGCGAAGCGAACGCTCCACCTCG
>DOMT01000193.1:0-4771 GCA_003509825.1 Coriobacteriia bacterium | reverse complement strand
GTTTTTCCCGTGTAGTAAAGGATGCGCTCCGTAGTCGTGGTTTTACCGGCATCGATGTGAGCCATGATGCCGATGTTACGGGTATCCTTCAGTGGGGTCTTAGCCATGTTTCAATAACTCCAAAGTCTCTGTGCTTGACTTACCAGCGGTAGTGGCTGAAGGCACGGTTGGCCTCGGCCATCTTGAATATATCCTCACGCTTCTTCACGGAAGCGCCGACGCCGTTGGAGGCATCGAGGATCTCGGCGGCCAGACGCTCGGCCATCGTCTTTTCCTTACGCTTGCGGGAGTAGTCCACCATCCAGCGGATAGCCAAGGTGGTGGCACGACGGGTGTTGACCTCCATCGGCACCTGATAGGTGGCACCACCGACGCGCTTGGGCTTAACCTCGATCGTCGGACGAACGTTTTCCATGGCCTGTTTGAATACGGAAAGCGGATCCTTGCCGCTCTTCTCCTCAACGATCTTAAAGGCACCGTAGACGATGCTCTCGGCGATGGACTTCTTGCCATCCAACAACACCTTGTTGATGAGCTGGGTCACCAGGCGGTTGTTGAACACGGCATCCGGGTTGATCTCCCGGCGGATCGCTGCTGCTCTACGCGGCATACTTACTCCTTACACATCTCTTCTTTGCAGCCCGGGCGCTCATGCGCCCAAGCGAACAGAACATGAAACAAGACGCACGTGGCGTCTCGTCGGTTTACTCTTATAGTTACTTAGGCCTCTTGGCGCCGTAGCGCGAACGAGCCTGTTTGCGATTGTTAACCGCAGCACAGTCCAAAGCAGCACGGATGACCTTGTAACGCACACCCGGCAGGTCCTTAACACGACCCCCACGGATGAGTACCATGGAGTGCTCCTGCAGATTGTGACCGATACCCGGGATGTAAGCGGTGACCTCCATACCGTTTACGAGACGCACACGCGTCACCTTACGCAGAGCCGAGTTCGGCTTTTTGGGCGTGGTGGTGTACACACGGGTACAAACGCCACGCTTCTGCGGGTTGCCCTTGAGTGCAGGGGTCTTCTTCTTGTCGATCGCCTGTTTGCGTCCTTTGCGGATCAGTTGGTTAATAGTAGGCAAAACCTTACTCCTTTTTCTGGAAAAAATATCTTCCGATGGTCTTTCGGAGCCCCCGAGCGCGCGCCACGCGTCTCCCGGAGCCTCAAAACCCCAGCGGAAAATCGTAGTTTTCCGACACTTACCTGCGGTTATTCGTATTTGCTATCGATGATGAAAGCACACGAAACATGCGGCTTGAAAAGCAGCGAGAACGAATATTATCACCGTCTACCAGCCATGTCAAATGCCACGCCCCCGGGCGTATCCATATATTTTACCCGAATTCGGCAGACTTTCCGTCCGGAGGAAGCGGGCTCGGGACAGGCGGGGAATTACGGTTCCCCCGGGAAGACGACGGACGAGCCTTACGGCCATCTCAACACTCAAAGAGCGGCACTCACGCACAAGCTCATTGATGCTTTGCCCGGACACCCCGATGAGACGGGCGAGCTCACTCACCGAAGGCCCGTAGTCGGGCATATACCCCTCACGAGCATTTCGCCGGGATGCGTGGGTTTGGAGCAGCGCCGACATGCAGGTTCGCCTCCCAAGTCATAGATTCACCGATCGCCCCGGCTTCTCGTTAACCGCCTCGCGCAAAAAGTCGGATCGCGATACGCCCGTCTTCGAGGTTGCAGCATCCATCCACTCTTCCGTTATCACCTTTTTGTCCTTCTTGACGTAGTTCATCGCCGCCGTCATCGAAAGCTATCATATAGGGCTTGTCTCCGTCAGACGAAATTGTGTCTTCGCCCGTGCTTCCCATGCGCTTAAAACCTATGCATTCGTCAACTCACCCTCGCTGCCCAAAGCAAATCGATGCCAATGGTGACAAGGCCGTTGTATGTCTTTGCATATTCAATAAGATCAATACACGTTCGCGCATACGAATCGGAAAACTGAAAATTCTCACACTTTGAAACTGTTCGGTTTGTATGAGAAGCCTTAAAACGCGAGGTTTCAGAACCCGAATTCGTGGTATCCCCCCGACGGCGGAGTCCTGTGGTACTGACAGACTTCTCTGACCTGCGTATTTACATGAACCTCATGGACAGGTGTTTTATACAGGATTTTAAACCTCGCGTTTGAGAGGTTCTCATACAGGTACTGCTGAATTCGCTTGAATAAAGAACAAACGGAAACTGTGTGATTGGTACGTCGTGGATATTACGAGTGAATATCCTGCCCGGGATTGAGCCGGGAGTTGATACATGTCCGGCAGCGGCGGACATGTGCGGCGGCGATTTTCGGGCGGCTCGTAAATATATTTGACATAAATCCAATCGGATTTGCTTGCCCGTGCCACCTCGGGGAATAATAATTGTATCGTCATGATCGATGCGTTACCTCGTTCGACAATCGGAGGAATATGCTGGGCGAAAAACTCATGAAGCTGCGCAAGAAGCAAGGTTACAGCCAGCAGGACGTTGCCACTTTGCTGGCGATCACACGCCAGACGATATCCAATTGGGAGAGCAATCAGGGCGCACCTTCGATCGACAAGGCGAAGGAACTTGCAGCCCTGTATAAAATCGGACTCGATGATTTGGTCTCCGATGAGGTGGATGTCGCGCTCGGTCAAGAAACTCCCTCGGAAAGCAAGGACCTACACATCCTATCTTTGCTCAAGGGCAGAACCTGTAGAATCTCCTACCTGCTCGATCGGTGCGGGTATGAGTGGGATGCCTTCGTAAATCCCGCAAGGCCCATCCAAATCCTCGATGCAACCGAAGACTGGCTGAAAATTGAGTACGAGAGCCATGCGGGTATAAAAAAGGAAACCGTAACCCGACTCGTAGACACCTCTACAATCGGTGATTTTGTCATAATCGATGAGGAGCGATGATGGGAAACGAGATCTCAAACGGGCTTCTGCTTATCATCACGATCACCCTGATGGTCATTGCCTATAGATTGCCCAAGCGAAATGAGGCGGACGACCGGCTACCCGAGACGAAAGAGCCCCGGGTGATCGAAAGCCTCTCCCTCTACAAAGGAACGCTGATCGAATACAACCTGAGGCAGCCGTCGAGTACCCACATGAATGCACTTACAGGCAGAGGTGAGGTACTCGACTTCGATTCGGAGTGGCTGCTCCTGTCCTGTAAGAAGATTAAGGGGCGGGAGCAAAGAATCATACGGATCAGCCAGATCGCCGCAGTCAAAGGTATCAAGGGCTAGTCCGTGTGCGTCGACGACTATCGGCGCGTCTGTGCTTTTCTACCGGACGCTGCCTCCCATGACGGGGCTATCGCCACAAAACGACTTACCCCGTCACACTTCACCGGCTCAATCTCAGTAGGGGCCGAATCCTGCGAGCAAAGCCTCCGCCTCGGCAAAGCCCTCCTCGGTGCCCGACAGGGTTATCACCACCATACGGGTGTCTATTACCCTGAAATACACTATCTGCTTAACAGCCACTCCGCTTATATTGGTCGTAGCCAGTAAAGTGGCGTATGGTTCGTTGCCGATTTTCGTATCGTCTTTCTCCTCGACGGTATAACCGGCTTGCTCGAGCTGGGTCTTGGTGGTCGAAATCACCGTCGCCTCGGAAAGCGCTATGATATTTTTTTGCATAATTACACTGACGTTGGGGATCCCTGCGGGTGCAGATGCCATCATTTCATAGACCATGGTAAGTTCCGCATAGTTGATAGCCGCTTCGTCGGCGCCGAGCGACTCATTGCCTGCACGCATTGCGGCCATCGCGTCTTCTTCGGAAGCCATCACGTAGCCCTCGGGCAATGTAAATCTTAAGCCCAGCCACTCGCTCTCATAACCGGTGTCGGTCATTATGCCGCGCTTGTATTCTTTTACGCTTTCCGCCGGATTCGCTTGCGCAGTCTCCCCTTCAGTCGTGGATTTGAGAGCCGACTTATCACCACTTGTGTCACTCCGCGTGACTGATGACTTGTCGGATGTATCGGGCTTTGATGCACAGCCGACAAAAAATGTTGAAGACAAAATAAGGGATAGGGCAAGTAGGGACAATAGGGTTCTTTTCATTATTTCTCCTCGTGTTTCGGTGACCCCGTTCGCTCGAACGGTCTTTGCCCTGTGCAAAGTCCATTCGAACACTATTTGCTATTAATTATAGAACAATGAGATCAACAGCTATTTGAAAAAACGACGGGCTTGGCAAATAATCCGCATACGGCCTTTAACATCACCCAAACACCCTCCCTTTCAAAACCATCCGGGANNTCGGGACAACGAAAAACCGGGTGTGTTTTGAAAACACACCCGGTTTGGGCTTTAACTCTTGTGCACAATTACTCCGATGGCTTATGCCTCGGCGCCGTCTTCCTCGAGCAGGTGACGGGTCTTGGTGGAATCCACCGGGATTCCGGGGCCCATCGTGGTGGTGAAGGTGATCGACTTGATGTAGCGACCCTTGGAGGCGGCGGGCTTGACGCGCAGCACTTCATCGAGCAGCGTCGAGTAGTTCTCCACCAGCTTGGTCTCGTCGAAGGAGGCCTTACCGATCGGCACATGGCAGATACCGTAGCGGTCGGCGCGATACTCCACGCGGCCGGCCTTGAGCTCGCCGACGATCTTGGCAACATCGTTGGTCACGGTGCCGAGCTTGGGATTGGGCATGAGACCACGGGTACCGAGGATCTTACCGAGACGACCGACCTTGGCCATCTGATCGGGGGTGGCAACGGTGGCATCGAAGTCCAGGAAGCCGCCCTGGATCTGAG
>DOMT01000168.1:12742-18098 GCA_003509825.1 Coriobacteriia bacterium | reverse complement strand
GGGATGCAAGAGATTGTCTCTTAGCGCACTTGCGTCATGTGAAACATCCGGTAAACCAAGGTTACGAAGCGCCCGAACGCCTTCGGCCATATCAGAACGAGGAAGACATGCTGACAAAACGCGAAAACATGATGGCTATCCTGAACGGCAAACAACCCGACTATTATGGTGATTTTATGGATGCGATGGCCCTGATTCCGGACCCCGCCTATCTGAGCGACAGAATCGCTCAGGACGGAGAGATACACAAAGACTCCTGGGGCGTCGAGTTCGTCTGGACTCCCGGGACTCCCGGGAAGCATCCGGTCGAAAGGCCCGGGCACCTGGCGATCAACGACATAGAACGGTGGCAAAAAGAGCTGAAGGTGCCCGATCTCGATAATCTCGATTGGAGTGAGGCGAAGAAGAAAGCGGCGCAGGTCGATCGCAATGATAAATTTCTGGCTGTATTCAATACTGCGGGAATCTTCGAGCGCTCACATCACCTCATGGGCCTTGAAGAGGCGTTGGTAAACTACATGATCTATCAGGATGAAATGGCCGGAGTACTTCGGGCCATCGCGGATTTCAAGATAAAATTCATCCATATCGCGGCCGAAGAGCTGGGAATCGATGCTATTTTTTATCAGGATGACTGGGGAACGAAGACGAATCTCTTCCTACCACCCGAAGTCTGGCGCAAACTCATCAAGCCGCTACACACCGAAATCGTTGCCGCCGCCCATGAGCACGGCATACTATTCGTCCATCATGCGGACTGCTTCTGCCAGCCGGTTGTGGAAGATATGTTGGACATGAACATCGATATCTGGCAGGGAACGGTTCCCCAAAACGATATCGTGGAGATACAACGGATCACCGGCGGTAAACTGCCGATGGTCGGCGGTATCGACGGTCCGGCCGTCGATACCGAAAGTGCGACGGAAGAGGCGATTCGTGCCGAAGTGCGCAGGGCGATCGACACCTACTGCCCGGCCGGAAGGTTCTTTCCCTCCAGCACCCGAATGTACATGAAGAACAATCAGGCTATCATGGAAGACGAACTGGCTATATACGGCAGACAATGGGCACTGGATAATCCGAGGGTGCGAATCGATGAAAGCGTATAGATAGCCACAATTCCCGGTTACAACAAGTAAGGCTTTGTCAGAGATGACACTCAGCGACAGAAAGTGCAGGCTAACCGTGGTTTTTGGTCATGCTATTCTCACCCGTGCATAATTTTGTGATATAATTCCCTCTTTCAAAATTGCACCTGCCTGGCCCCAGTAAAGAAAATTCAGACTTATGACCGGTTCTTTCAATAAGAAAAGAAAACGCATCACCGACGTTCCGCTCATTGAGCGCGAACAGATTTACATCATCCAGAAACCCGAAAGCATCGAGCAGAGGCGCCTGCCCGATATAGGTGACAGATCCTTCAAAATCGGAGCGATCATAGTGATCGCGATTATTGTCGTGCTGACGATCATAGCCGTCACCACCTTACTGTAAAAACAATCCGATCGCAGCAAAAAGAGCCGCACTCCGGACATCGGAGCGCGGCTCTTTCATTCACTCCATTTCCCACACTATCCGGTAGCTCCACCACAGCTCGACCCGCTTCCTGCACAGCAGGCGTAACAGTGCCCATCGAATTCGATACTGCGTTTCAAATCGAGTGGCTTACAGGCTTGGGCGGCATCCCGATAGTCAAATATCGTACGCCCATCTCCACAGGGCAGTTCCGCCGCCTGGTTGAAGTCGCAATCATAGCAACGCCCATCCCAACCGACCGACAATTGGTTGCGACACATCATGTTCGGCAGGGTACCGGGATTAAACGATGTTACCAACTTATCCCTATAGTCTTGCAACTTCCCTTTTGCGGACAGTGCAGCTGCAAAACGCCCCAAAGGATTATTGGTGATGGCAAAAAGGTGGTCGAAAACGATATCGAATCCGGCCTGCAGGCGCCTGCGATATTCCGCCTCCAGCTGATCTTGTGAGCCGGGCAAGAACGGCCCGCCCGGGTTGTAGACCAAATTGAGTTCGAGGCCGCTCCCCTTGCCGTACCCGAGCGCATTGAGCCATTGCAACACCCGGATACTTGCGTCGAAGGTTCCGTCTCCCCTCTGGTTGTCGGTATTTTTCTGCACGAAGTGTGGCAGTGACGCCACCACCTGAACCCCCAGCCGCGCGTAGAGCTCCGCCAGATGCGCGTGCTCGGGCGTATCCAAGATCACGAGATTGCACCTCGTCATAACGGTCACGTCGCGTTTGCAGGCCTCGGTGACGAACCATTCGAAATCAGGATTGAGCTCAGGGGCGCCGCCTGTTATATCCAAGGTTTTAAAGTCGTAGGCATCCAGAACATCCAGGCAGGCCTGCATGGTCTGCCGGTTCATCAGCTCCTCGCGATCGGGGCCTGCCTGAATATGACAATGCTTGCACCTGAGATTACATTTCGCGCCCACATTGACCTGCAATATCTCAAGGCTCTCACGCGTTATGCGGTTATCCTCGTCAACCCGGTCGATGAACGGTATTTCCACCGTTGCGGCAAGCGCCACCCCCAAAGCAACCGTGGCAGCCATACTAAAGCTCCATATCCCTGACGATGTTTTTCATCTGCACGCCATGCACCAGCGATGCGCCACCCCGGATGGCGTTGGCCACATGGATGGCCTCGGTCATCTCCTCTTCGGTGATGCCCTTTTCCAAACTGCCTCCGGTATACGAATCAATGCAGTAAGGACACTGCACCGCAGCGGCAACGGCAAGGGCGATCAATGATTTTTCTCGCGCCGTCAAGGCACCGTCCTCAAATACCTTACCGTAATAATTCATGTAGGCATCCCATAAATCCGGAGCCTCCTCTCCCATGGTGGAGAACTTTCCTAAATCTTCGGGATTGTAATAGGTCTTCATGGCTTCATCCTCACTACGTCGGGTTAACTATTTGCTATACTCTATTATATGATACTGTCATGAGCTCCAGTGAGACAAGCCGGAATGTTTATTCCGTCTTCCCACAAATGCACTGATCGGCGGCTTCAATCAGGCGGATCAGGGCTTGTCGTCACTACAAATATAATCCATGATCTGAAACCATTTCGATCGATTCAAGTCGGGCGAAAAACAAAGGGCCGTACTCCGGTTCTCGAAATACGGCCCTTGCAGCGTTAATCCACCCGGAAACCCTTACTTCTTCCAAGCGGTGAGAAACTTATCGTGCGGATCGGGCATACGCGACCAAAAACGCTCTTCGCCGGGAATAGCTTGGCGATCATCGGAGTAGACGATGAGAAAGCGCATCAGTAAGCCGGCCGCCACAACCAAAATCGGTGCGACGATCTCAGCCGCCATGCCTCCGGTGAGAAAAAACATGAACGGCAGCACCACACCGAGAACCACGACGCCACCCCAGAACCCCAGGGCGAATTGACCTTTGATCCAACGGATAGCCACCTTTCGCGCCGTCTGATTACCGGCTCCGTACTGGAGCAGGATATAGATCAGCAGCGTGATGAAGGTACCGGCCAGGCAGATCGCGGCGATCGCATGCAGGTGTCCGACGAAGTACGCGATAATCGCCTGATCGAACCCGAAGGCGGTCGCAGGCCAGATACCGGCGGTGATAGCCATGCAGGAAGCCGCCATGGCAAAACCGGAAACCACGAAGAGCACGGGAAGCACCGGAGTGTTCCAGAAAGGCTTGGCCTTCATGGAGGAAAGCAGCAGGCCCGTGTAAAGCATGACACAGATACCGGTGATCATCATCAAAAAGCAGCAGATGTCACGCAGCCAGGTCCAGCCGTAGTAGAACAGATTCCACTCGGGCGGCAGATAGAACAGAAAGTAGACGAAGCCGAACACCACCGAGAGCATAATCGCCACGGCGCCATACTTGATGACGGCGGTGCCTGAGAGAAACACGCGGTAAAACACCATCGGTTGCCCGAGCTCGAAGATGAGCATGGCCGATGCTATGGCGAGTGCAGCCACCGCAACGAAGGTGGCAACGGCGAATATCGCGCCTACCTCAGGAAGCGGCGCCTCCGTTACACCCATGACACCGCTACGATACACGAAGTCGAAGATGGCCACGAGCGCAAGGATGCCGCCACCGAGTGCACCGAGGAAGAGATCCCAGGCGATGGGCCAAATCCAGTAATGCTTGGTCAGTTTGTTGAAATTCGCGTGACTCATCGGTGACCTCCCAAATAAGGAATGTAGTAAACCTGCGGATCGGTATTAAGCTCGGTGAAGATACGTTCGGTCCTATAGGTGCCGATGAGCTTGGAGACCTCGCTGTCCGGGTCGTCGATGTCACCGAAGATGCGGGCATTCTGGTGGCAGGTCTTTACGCAGTACGGCTGCTCGCCGTTACGCACACGATCCTTGCAGAAGTCGCACTTGCGTACATAGGAGTGAAACAGCGGATCCATGCTCGAAGCGTCGCGCGCACCGTAGGGGCAGGAGTTCACACAAACCTTGCACGACATGCACTTCTTGTCATCCACCCACACGATGCCGTCGTCGTCTTGCGCCGAGGCCTTGCAGGGACAACAGAGCGTGCACGGGGGATTCTCGCAGTGCATACAGATGAGCGGAGTGTAGGTCTGATGTACGTTGGGAAAGGTTCCCTGCACACCCTCGGATACCACCGGGTTGAAGATGATGTCATCGGGAAGATCGTTCCAGGTTCGGCAGGCGACCGTACAGCTCTGGCAGCCGATGCACTTACGTTGATCCATTACCATAACGTATCTGGTCATTACTCCTCCCCTCCCTCACTGGCGATGAGTTCTTTCTTCTTGAGGTCCTTTCCACCCCAAAGCGAGCCGGGAATCGAGGTTTCCGTATCCACGATCCCATCACCGAACTGCACCTTGTAAACGCGACAGAGCAAGCCGCGGTTGGCCCACGATCCGCCCATCGTATCGACGTGCTCATCATCCACCGAGGTGAGCACGTTGACATTGGACTCCAGTGCGCCGAACGGGTCGGGCCCTTCGTGTCCGCGCTCGGGATACCACCAACCACGCTGGGCGTAGATCACACGTTCATCCACCGACGGCTCGACGTTGGCACGCTGTTTGATGCGACCTCTACGGGTCTCGATCCAGCACCAATCGCCGTCTTTGATCCTGAGCTCCTCGGCTTTGATGGGGTTGATGGTAAAGTAGGGCTCACTGCGCAAAAAGCGCACCGAGGAGATATTGAACTGCTCGGAGTGGTGATACGGCATGAAACCGCCACCGGTGGTGAGCACCAGCGGATACTTCTCGGCGACTTCGGGGTCGTCTTCCTCGCACTCCGCGGGGCCCGTCCAGGTGGGCATACCGGGATACCCCAGCTGCTCCATGATCGA
>DOMT01000168.1:225-12735 GCA_003509825.1 Coriobacteriia bacterium | reverse complement strand
TTGTAGTACTCGAGCGCGGGATAAAAGAAGCGGAAGCGCTCCACGAACTCGTCGTAGGAACCGTGGGTGTAACCGTAGTTGTTGAGGTTGTAGGTGACGTAGTAGTAAGCGTCTTCCAACTGCTCCCACGGCCACATCTCCTCCGCCTGACCGGTGGCCAGTGCCAAATCGCGCCAGAACTCGTAGTCGGTCTTGCGCTCGTACATCGGCCGGATGGCACGCTGCGAGGCGATGAGAGAGTCGGTAACGCCGTAGTTGTTATGCATGATCGGGCGCTCCAAGGCGCCGGCGATGGGCATGATGTAGTCGCTGTAAAGCGCCGAGGGAGTGATCCAGTAGTCGCAGGTGACCAGGAACTCCACCTTTTTAAGTGCCTCAAGCACCATCTTGGTGTCCCCGTATGAGTTGAGCGGGTTGGTGGCCGATATCAACAGCGCACGCACCGGATAAGGCTCACCGGTGATGATGGCTTTAAAGACCGACGGGCCGTGGGCCTCGCACATCCACTCGGCGGTGGGAGCCTTACCCCAGGTCGCCTTGGCGGTATCGGCGATGATCTGATAGCCGGGCCAGGAAGTGAGCTTGTACTTGTCGGAACCGATCTGTTTGGCTTTTTGCTCCTCGGGCAACCAATCGTTGGCCTCGAGCTCCTCGTCGACCATGTAGGCCTGGGAGGGGCCGGGCATCAAGTCGCCACCGGGACAGTCGAGGTTACCGGTAACCGCACGCATCAGGGCGCGGGCGTGCATGCCGGCGCTCGAGGATTTACCCAACTGATCGGCGGTACAACCCCACTGGATGCATCCGGGTTTATTGTTGGCATACATCCGTGCAGCTTCCCTGATCTGTTCGGCGCTGAGCCAGGTGAGCGGGGCCGCCCACTCGGGTGAGCATTGCCACATATGCTCCCATAGCTCTTCGAAGCCGACGCACCAGTTGTTGACGAACTCCTGATCATAGAGCTGCTCGAACAGGATGGTGTGTAGCATGGCGAGCGAAAGTGCACTGTCCGATCCCGGACGCAGCGGCAGCCACAGGTCGGCATGGGCCGCGGTTTCGGAGTAACGCGGATCGACCACGATGATCTTAAGGCCCGACTCCTGCAGACCCTTGTAGCCGTGGATGCCGGGCATATTGGACGCCGCGGGGTTTACGCCCCACAAGATGATGACCTTCGCGCCGCCCAAGTCGGTCTCAAACGGACTCCAACCCGACACGGCGGTTTCGACCATGAAGGTGGGGATCCAGCACAGCAACGCATTGTGGAAGCTGTTGGGACTACCGAACTGGTTCATAAAACGACGACGCGACCAGTCATCGGTCCTTGTCGTTCCACCTGCGGTGGCCACAGCTTCGGCACCGTTTTCTTCTCTAATGGTATTGAGCTTTTCGGCGATCTCGGCTATCGCCGTATCCCAGCCGATCCGCTCCCACTCGTTGGCACCCTTTTCGCCTTTGCGCTTGAGCGGATAATTTACGCGATCCGGATGATCCAGATGCTTCAGCGCGATGTTGCCTCGGCAACAAAGCCCTCCTTGGTTGGTGGGGTGTGATGAATCGCCTTCGATCTTCAAGACCCTACCATCCTTCACATAGGCCAAGACGCCGCAGTTCTGGTGACAGAAATAGCAGCAGGACTTTTTGACCTCTACACCCGGAGCGTGAATATCGATTTTCTCAGTCACGTTCCCTCTCTTTCTTTTCCGACGTAGACACACAAGCCTCGGAGGCGGCCGGCAAGTCCACTGGGTTTGACCGCAAGAACGGTCGTCACAAAACTAACGCACCGCCAGTATAGAACCTTCGCCTCCGTGTGAAGTAGTACTACGAGGGTGAATATGCAGCAGATGGTAATGCGGACAAGCTTATTTTTGTAGTGTGCTTCGGAGTATCCGCCCCAAACATCGGATGCCTACACGAAATCGGTGGCGATTTTTGTAGCCTATGCACCGCTTAACCGGTTGCGCCAACCGATACGGCTCACGCCACCACACCCCGGACACCACTGCAAGCATCTTCCGCACGCCGCTTCCTCCCACTCACGTGGCGGCTTCGGTTCTAAGTGCGAGATTTCACCTGTTTGAGCGCCCATCCACACCGGGCACAGACCGCACGCCTGTCAACGATATTCACCTTCGACTTACACACCGGACAAACGATGCGCGGATTTCGATTTTTTTGCTCGCACTTACCACAACTCAAACAGGGGTAGCACATGATACTCCTTACAGTAAGGGGGCCGATCGAAACGACCGACCCCCTCTTTTCATCGAAAGCCTAAGGAATGAAAACACTCAACTTGGACGTCGGATTCTCCTTCAGTCGCTTTGTTATATCTTCGATCGACAACACTTCGAGACACTTGCCCAGACAATGCAGCTCGCAAGGTGGCTTAACGCCTTTTTCCAGGCGCTCGATACAACAGTCGCATCTATCCGAAGGCACGGGAACGAAATCCCACATCCAATGTCCATCTATCTTCACGGGACCTATTTCGTTAACCTTGATACCCCACTCGCCCTCCGGCAGTTCCTTCTCATTCAGGCAGGACACCTCACATGCATGGCATCCCGTGCAGTAACGATAATCGATCAGCATACCGTGTGTGTTCATCGGTTGACCTCCTCAACGACCTCCTCGGGCTTCCAATCAAGCCCATCCACCTTGAAGATGGTGCACATAACGTTCTTAAAAGGTGCACCGAACCCCAACTTACCGATTGCAAAATGAGGAACCAGGCTGTTGACACTGGATTTCCAGACGCCGTACAGGTTCGGCGCTTCACCGTCTTGCTCGGGATACCACCAGCCGTGCGTTGCATGGATGACACGCGGATCCACGATGGGTGTGATGTGAGCCTTCTCGATACAGAATCCGAGCGGGTTTTTAATGCAGACCCAGTTTCCCTCCTCGATACCGTATTTTTCCGCGGTTTCGGGATGGATCTGGCATATGGCATCGGGTGTAATGCTGCGCAGGGTTTTTATCTGCCGATGCTCCGAATGAAACGACGTCGTCTCTCGGCCACCTGCGGTGAGAATCAGCGGAAACTCATCGGCGAGATCCGGACGACTGAAGGGCGTGAGGGCGTTTTCCTCGAAGTAGGGCAAGGGATCCTCTCCCCAATCCTCGTAAAGGCTCGATGCCAATTCCACGAGTCCGGTAGGAGTGTTGAATCCCGGTTGACCATCGGTTCTCAGACCGCCCGTCTCGTACTTTCTGTACTCGAAGGGCTGGTGGAACCATCCTCTATCCTGCAGCTCCTCGAAGGTGATTCCGAGCTTGGGTTTGATCTGATCGGTGAAGAAGTCGGAGATGCTATCCCACGCCCAGGCCTTGGGGTTGAGTCTTTTACCGACCAGGAAGTCGATTTCCAGATCCGACTTACAATCCCCGATCGTCACCGCTTTGTTCATCGCCATGATCATGTGGGTATTTCTCCCGAAGTGAGGCAGCACGATGCCGTCATGCTCGGCGAAACTGGATACCGGCAAAAAGAGATCGGCAAGGCCCATGGCTGTGGGAGTCATGAATATATCCTGGCAGACATTGAACTCGAGTCTGTTCAAGGCCTCGTACCAACGTATCGGTTGAGCGGCGGCGGTGTTGGCAAGGAGGTTCGTGGCATAAAACCAAGCCATCTTCAGGGGATACGGCTTATCGGTCTCGAGCGTGTCAAGGATGCAGTCGGGGTGAGCGATGAGGTGCGCGGCCTGAAAACCCTGATACTTGGGGTCGGTTATCTGCTTTTCGAGCATTCCGGGAGCAAGCTCCTTCGAACACTCGTAGCGCCACTTGCCCATAAAGCTCGCCGGAACGGCCAGCGTCACTCCACCGGGGATGTCGAGGTTGCCGGTAATGGCGGCCAAATTGAGAACGGTATGCCCGGCCTGGACGCCGTTACTATTGGTATCGATGGCCAGCCCCCACATAAAGGAGGTCGGAGAGTTGGTGGCGATCGTACGGGCCGCTGCAACCAAGATGTCTGCCGGAACCCAACTGATCTCCTCTACATATTCGGGCGTATACTCTGCCGCACGCTCCTTGAGCTCATCGAATCCATAACACCACTTCTCGACGAAGTCATGATCGTAGAGATCTTCCCGGATAACGACATTAAGCAGTCCGAGTCCGACGGCCGAGTCGGTTCCCGGACGCAACTGTAGGTGATACTCGGCGTGTGCACCGCACCAAGTAAGTCGAGGGTCGATGGTAATGAGCTTCGACCCCAGCTTCATCAAATCGATCAGTGCGTGTCCGAAAAATCCATCCGGGTTGGAGAACAGGGGATCCTTTCCCCACAAGACGATATACTTCGGAGGAGTATAGCGCGGATCATCGTAGCGATCGGGGAAAAACGCAGCATAATCCAGTTCGGGGTAACCCGCTCCGAGAATGAAGTCTGCGACACTGCAGCGGGGCCCGTAACAGGAGTCGCCGCTCATCGGGAAACAGGAATTCGGCGTACCGAGCGCCGCATAGGCCAGTGGAGTTTTGTAAAGCGTGGCTTCACGTCCGGTTCCCTGAAATGCCACGATCGCCTCGGCTCCATACGCTTCTTTAATACGATTTACCTCTGATTCGATAATATCAAGAGCCTCATCCCAAGATATTTCCTTCCAAGTGTCCTTACCACGGTCCTTCGGATCACGATACAAGGGGCTGAGGATCCTGTCCTCATGGTAAAGATATTCGGAGAGCGTGAGGCAGCGAACGCACAGTCTGCCGCCGGTTATGGGGTGATCGGGATCACCCTCCACCTTAACCACCTTTCCATCTTTGATGTGTAGATACATTCCGCATCCGACAGGATGGTCTCCGGGTGGCGACCAAGCGCATGTGCGAAACTTCACCACTCCATCGGAGCATTCGATTTTTCTCTCTGACATTCCGACTCCTTTCTTCTTGACTCTCTTCCTCTACGTATGCAAATGACATTCACTCCGTCCGATGACAACGACCGCTCTTAATCAAACCCCGGTCGGAGGCTTCGGTGCAGAGGGAGTACCTGACGGCGGTACCGGTGGTGCCGAGGGTGGTTTCGGGGGCGGTGCCTGCTCTATAGCTGTCTGCCCCGTATCCTCGGTCGGTGTTTTACAAAACGGACATTTTTTCGGGAGTTGGTCTGCGACCCGATTGATGGTCTTCCCGCAATTCGCACAAACATAGGGTGGGACTTCCGCCCCGGCTGGTCTGAAACACATGCTTGCTCCTTTCGTTTTCCAGGCAATCTTGGCAATATTACTCTTAATACTTATTGGTATTAGGATTATAGTACCTTATCAGCCTATTTGAAAGAGGGAATGCGGCTCTTTTCAATATTGTTCATACAAAGGACCGACTGTGAGGAAATTAATACCACCTGATTTATTAACTCTGCATTTAATTACCATAAATATACCTTTTTTCTATTATTTCTCCAATTTAAATAACTTTTTATCATTTTATTTCATCTATCCTAAAGTAGATATTATGCTAAAGAAAGGATATCCCTGCGGTAAAAATGTCTATTCCAAGACTTGATTTGCCCTTAGTCGTGTAATACTATTTCGTACTAAGCCCATTTAATATTACTCATTAAGGTTTTAGGGATTTATCCGAAGTGTTTCAGGTCTATCGAGGGGCTAGCGAATAGACTTGCCACCTTTGAGCCAGCACCACATTTCGAAAAAGCAACGACCTTGCGTTTTATGTAGATGAAGGTTTGTTTTCCGACACCCCATGCGCGTCTCCCCTACAGACGAGGTGAGATATGAGCCATCGGCTGCAACGCATACAGCGATTCGATAGAACTATGGAGACATGAGAAAGGAGTACGGATGGATTACAAGGAATATGTAGACGCCATCGACAAAAAAGCCTATCACGAAGGTGAATGGCGATGGAAGGAAGGTGATTTGACTGTCACCAGAACCAATCACTGGTCTCCTCCCGGGTGTCACAACGGATGCGGAGTTCTGANNTGTACACCAACGATGACGAGAAACTCGTCAAGGTAGAAGGCGACCCCCTCAACCCCTTCAACGGCGGCAAGCTTTGCATGCGCTGCCTGAATCTCGTTGAGGCGGTCAACCACCCCGACAGACTCAAGTACCCCCTACGGCGGGATGGCGAGCGAGGAGAGAATAAGTGGAAGAGGATATCCTGGGATGAGGCCTATGACGAAATCGTCGAAAAGGTAAATGCCATCAAGCGCGATTACGGCTCCCATACGATAGTCTTCGTACACGGAACGGGCCGCAACATCGGTTGGCAGTTACCGCTTTTCGCCTCTACCGCGCTTGAGACACCCAATGTATGTAATTTCGGGTTCTCCGGTTTTGCCTGTTATCTTCCCCGTATGGTGGGTTCATCGGCAAAGATGGGTGAAATGACCATCATCGACGTTTCACAGTGCCATGAAGATCGTTATGCCAACGAGACCTTCAAAAGACCTGACGTTGTCATGATCTGGGGTTGTGAACCGCTGAAGTCGAATGCGGACGGCTTTATCGGTCACTGGATCACCGCATGCATGCAACTCGGCACCAAAATCATCTCCATCGATCCCCGTCTGACCTGGCTCGGTGCCAAGGCTGACTACTGGCTGCAGGTTCGCCCCGGCACCGATGCGGCGGTAGGTATGGGCATGCTCAACGTCATCATCGAAGAAGATCTCGTCGACCATGACTTCATTGAAAAATGGACCTATGGTTACGAGCAACTCGTAGAGTCCATCAAAGACAAAACACCGGAGTGGGCCGGGGAGGTCTGCGGCGTAGATCCCGAGCTGATCCGCGGAGCCGCCCGCCTCTATGCCAATGCGGAGTCGGCTTCGATCCAATGGGGACTTGCCTTCGAGCAGCAGCTGTCGGCACTTGGTGTTACCTCGGCCGCCTGCGACCTCATGGGTGTTACGGGAAACATCGATAACCCCGGCGGAAACCTACTTATGAAGTGCGCCTTCGATATCGAAAAGCGCTACGGCCTGGGCGATTTTAAAATCCCCCGAGACATCTATGCGAAGAAACTGACGACTTCTGCCGGTATCGAGTCATCGGATATCGTGGCCTGCGCAGCAACGGATCCGCTCCAGGTTGCGGCGGAATCCGGCGATCCCTATCCGATCAATATGGTTTGGTTCGAGAGTGCCAATCCGCTTTCCTGCTCGGGCATGGATGCCCCCCGCATGTATGAGACCCTGAAGAAGATTCCGTTCATCGTCGTAGCAGACCCCTTCATGACCCCGACGGCTGTAGCGGCGGCGGATCTCGTTTTGCCGGTTGCAATGAGCTGCGAGCGTAATGCGGTCCGTTCCTGGTGGACGCCCGTCCGCTCCTTCTCGAAGTGCGCCAGCTATTACGAGGCTAAGTCCGACGAGCAGATTATCTTGGATCTCGGAAAGAAACTGGTTCCCGAGAATTGGCCCTGGAAAGACGATAAAGAGCTCGCCACCTGGTATCTGACCGATCAGTATGCCGAAGGCGGAACATCCTATGAGGGCGACTTCGAGGAATTGCAAGCCCGCGGTGGATACAAGTACTGGGATTGGGATGCCACCTATTATAAGTACGAAAAAGGCATGGCTCGCCCGGACGGTACCGTGGGCTTCGACACCGCAACGGGTCGTTTCGAATTTTGGAGCTGGGGTTATCAGAAGTGGGGTGTCGACACGATGCCGTACCACATCGAGCCAAAAGACGGTCCGATCGCCAACCCCGAGATGTTTAAGGATTATCCGCTCATCGGAACTTCGGGCGGCAGATCTTACGAGTTCTTCCATTCCGAGCATCGTCAGCAAAAAACCATGCGTGAATTCCACCCCGATCCGCTCGTACAGATCAATCCCATCACCGCAGATGAGTTGGGACTGAAAGAAGGCGACTGGGCTTGGATCGAAAGTCCGCATGGTCGTTGCAAGCAGAAGGTAAGTTTGTTCGTAGGCATCAAACCCGGTGTCGTCCATGCCGAGCACGGCTGGTGGTTCCCCGAGCAGCCGGCTGAAGAGCCGTCCCTGTTCGGAACCTTCGATTCCAACATCAACAACATGACGAAGATTTTCGAGACCGGACCGAGCGGTATCGGTTCAGGAATCAAGAGCTTCCTGGTTCGTGTTTACAAGTACGAAGAAGGCGACAAGCTTCCCGGTCAGGTCGTTACCCGCGAAGGCGGATGGGGCGATTATGAAGCCGGTGTCATGGCAGGCGATCTGCAAACGGCAGCGGCACGAAAGGGGCAGCCCATGATCGACAGCGCCGCCCTCGAAGCTAAAAAAGCCAAAGTTCGCGATGCGAATATGCAGGGACGCAATGCCCTTATCGCAGCAAAAGAAGAACTCGACAAGTAGACGGAATAAGGTGAAAACATGACCAAAGGTATTTTAATCAATTATGACTTCTGTACCGGATGTCACAGCTGCGAGGTGGCCTGCAAGAAATATCTTGACCTGCCCGAAGGTGAATTCGGCATCAAGCTGACGGAGGTCGGCCCTTTCAAGTATTCGAAATNNCCCGAAGGAGGAGTGGGAGTGGACCTACGTTCCCGTGGTTACGCAAGCCTGTGACCTCTGTGCGGACAGAATTAAAGAAGGAAAGATGGCGATGTGCGTACAACACTGCCAAGCCTGGTGCATGTATATGGATGAGATCGAAGAGCTCACCAAAAAAATCGACGGCAAGGATCGATGGGTGTTATTTGCACCGAGCAACCAATAGAGTCGTTTCATGCCCGATCCTTCGCCGTGCGTCTCGAAGGGTCGGGCAGTCAATGTGAGGGAGCATTTATGAACATGACCGAACAGGTGGCAGAACATATAGTCTCCACCGGATATGATCAATTGGACGACACGACGATATCTCGGGTAAAGACCCGCCTCCTCGACACATTCGGGGTGATAGTCGCGGGCACCCATGGCCCGTGCTGCGATGAATTACTGGGGCTTCTCAAAGGTTATGGCCTGAATGGACAAGCTTCCGTTCTGGTCTACGGCGACGGGCTTCCGGCCGCATACGCAGCCCTGATGAACAGCTTTATGATGCGCTCCTACGACTTCGAGGCAATCGAGGCGGAGGGGCCGGATCAGACGAGCTCCGCAGCCCACATCAGCGGCACTACGGCTCCCGCAGCCATCTCCGTCGCCGAACAGGTAAAAGCAAGTGGCAAGGAACTCATCACCGCCCTGGCACTGGGCGACGACTTTGCCTCCCGCCTGGGAACCGCAACCGGATTCGATGTCTACGGAGGATGGGATAACACCGGAACCATCAACGGCTTCGGTGCCACCGCAATCGCAGGAAAGCTTTTGGGACTCAATGCAATTCAGCTGAACCACGCTTTCGGCCTGGTTCTCAACCAACTTTCGGGTACGATGGAAAACGTCAACGCAAAGACATTGAGTTTCAAGCTTCCCATCGCACTCTGTACACGCAACTCGATCTTTTCCGCCGAGTTCGCAAAACTCGGAATGACAGGTCCCTACGACGCGCTGCAAGGCAAGAAGGCGTATTTCCTGATGTACGGTAACGAAAAGTCCGATCCCGCATTGGTGACCGCCGAGCTAGGCAAGGTTTTCTACGGCGACTGCGTCATCAAACCCTGGGCGGCATGTCGCGCAACGCACCCGTCGATCGATGCAACCATGCAGATCGTGGAAAAACATCAGCCCGATCCGGATCAAGTTGAAAAAATCATAATCCATGTAACACCGCGCACCGCTGCCGGTTTTGTCGGACAGCCTTACGTTCCCACCGATAACTACCAGGTCTGTGGGGCATTCAGCATCCGTTTCACCGCTGCCAACGCCATACTCCGGCGTGCTGTGCGCCCCGAACACTATACCTTGGAGAAGATGAAAGAAGATCGTCTCCTGACCTTGATTGACAAGATAGACATCCAGCCCAGCCTTCCGGCAGACGAATACCAGACGGCTGATGTGGATGTGATCATGACCGACGGCACGAAATATTCGGCACGTTGCAATGCGCCCAAGGGCGACATCTACAAAAACCCGATGACCGAGGCCGAGGTAAAGGAAAAATTCTTCTTAAATGTCGGACTGAGTGATTCGATTTCCAAAAAACAAGCCGAAGAGGCCGAGCAGATGATCATGAATCTCGAAGAAATCGATGACATCTCACAAGTAATCGCATTGTTCAAATAAGGATTAAAAGGAAAGGATGGTTCAATATGACTGCTGAACAGAAAAAAGTCTTAGGTTGGACAGTTAAGATCGCTGCACTTTCGATCATTTTATTCCAGTATGCGAAATCATTTAACACACCGGCCATATCGGTGATCGCCGCCGCTTACGGCCCTGCCGGAATCGACGACCTGATGATCAAGCAGATCGAGTCCATTCCGTCACTGCTGGCTATCGTCGGTGCAGCCTCGGTTGGTATTCTCGAGCGTTTCATGAAGAAGAAGACCATGCTCTGGATTGCCATGATGTGCACTCTGGTCGGAGGCGTCGCTGCGGGATTCATGCCGGAAACCGAGCTCGGCTTTTGGGGAATTCTCGTTTGTCGCGTCATCCTAGGATTCGGACGAGGTATGGTCTTTCCCATGGCGTCATCGTACATCGCCGACTTGTTCATGGGCAAGACACGTGACCGCCTCATGAGCTTCAAGACCGCCGTCGGTGGCCTCGGTGGCGCTGTCTTCCAGATAATCGGTGGTGTATTGGCCGTAATGTCTTGGCGTTATGCCTTCATCNNATTATTCTGATGATCGCATTCTGGCTGCCCGAACCTGACGTGAAGTCCGCTAGCGAGGCAAAGAAGTCCGGCAAGAAGGTCATGACACCCGCCGCCTGGATCCTCATCGCCTTCTTCTTCATCTTCAACTTCTTCCAGTTCTCGATGTTCACCAACATGTCGCTGGTTATCAGAGCAGCCGAACTGGGGACGACGGCATTGTCGGGTACGGTGATGTCTTCCATCACCATTGCCACGGCGGCAGGTGCCATTGCCTATGGCGCCTTCATAAAAGGGAGATTAGGGGGCTTTGATTTAGGTATCGCAGTATTGGGTGAGGCGGTCGGCTTCTTCATACTCTGTAACTGGATCACCGTTACAGGGTATTATGTCGGCGCTATCGTGTGGGGATTCTTCTTCGGAATCTTAAATCCCGCGCTCATCCTCCAGTGTGTCAAACTCGTTCCCAAGGAAGGCGCAACGAGAGCGCTCTCGATTCTAGCCGCCATGCAAAATCTCGGTCAATATCTATCGGCATATGTCCTGGCGTTTTTGGCTGGCATCTTCGGTGTGGCCGGAACAGCCGGAACCCTGGCGTTCCAGTTGTCGGGTTGGGTTGTTTCCGCTCCCGCGTGTGTTATCTGCGGAGTCGCCCTGCTCGCTGTCTTTGGCATACTACGCGCACGCAACCCCGAGATCGTTGCGGGTCTGCCTGAGAAAAAACAACCGGAGATGATCGAAGAGAAAAAGGAAGATGAGGCTTCCTAAGACTCTTTATCACGATTAATCACTTCACTGATCAGTAGCTCGTTTTAAGACCGCGCATCGGCTCCGACCCAGCCGTCGGAGCCGATGCCTAAGACAAGGAGCACGGCGTGCTGATACGCGAGGGTAGGTTGTTCGGACGTATACACTATGCGTTTGTCATTCTTGTTTGTTGCATTCTCTTACAGGCTTTCGGGCTTGGTCTCATTTTGGCCTGTGGCAGTTTATTTTATGTTCCGATCTGTGAGGATCTCGGTTTTCTGAGGTCCGAAATATCAACATACATGACCGGGTATTTTCTCGGCACCACCGTTGCCACACCCGTTGCCGGAAAACTGCTATCCCGATTCAATATAAAGATCGTCATGTTCGTCGCAGCTGTTTTACTCGGNNATGTTCGTCGCAGCTGTTTTGCTCGGAAGCACCGTGGCGATGATGAGCACATTTACGCGTCTTGTGGAATTTCAGGTCGCGGGGCTTTTAATCGGTTTGTTCGGGGCCTTTATCTTCGTCTTACCCGCCGCAACCCTGGTGGGCAACTGGTTCATTGGACGAAGAGGCTTGTTTTACGGCATCGTAATGGCCTTCTCCGGAATATCCACTGCGGTGTTTTCACCGGTCATCAACCATGTCATCGAAATCTCAGGGTGGCGGACGGCCTATCTCCTCGTCGGCATACTCTCCATGGCAGTGATCGTGCCCTGCGCCTTGCTCGCGTACACCAAGCCATCCGACATCGGCACTACTCCTTGGGGTTTCGAATCGGAGAAAAGTGCGACCATTCCCTTGAACATGCGCGGCCATTCGGTTAAACGGGCGGTGTTTTCGATATCATTTCTCTGCCTGTTCCTTTTGGCGGGAATAGCATCGTTTTGCCATGGCGGTCTGGAACAGCATATGCCCGGCTACGTGGTCTCCATCGGATTTACCGCCTCTTTCGGTGCGATGATCGTGTCGGCGGAGTCCATCGGGTCGGTACTGGACAAGCTGTTGATGGGGTGGCTCAACGATAAGTTCGGTGTTCGGAACACAACGATAATCCAGCTGGCCTGCATATTTCTCGGTCTTGTCGGGT
>DOMT01000168.1:0-220 GCA_003509825.1 Coriobacteriia bacterium | reverse complement strand
GGCGTTCAGGATTCGCTCATGTCGGTCAGTGTGCCTCTATTGATCCGTGAGCTGTTCGGTTCGAAAAACTACACACAGATCCATGCTTGGCTCAGAACTGGGGTGGGGATTTTCGGCTCTTTTTCCGGTGTTATAGTCGGGGGGGTCTACGACACGAGCGGCCGTTTCGAAGGTGCCTTCGTCGGCATGATGGTGTTATGCTTCATCGCGGTTGTTTTGA
>DOMT01000141.1 GCA_003509825.1 Coriobacteriia bacterium | reverse complement strand
CCACGCGTCCGCCGCTCACGCCCGAGCAGGTGGCCGCCAACGCTCAGACCTACGTCGACCAGGCATTCAAGATTCTCGACAAGGATAAAACCGAGCTGGTGTGGAACGGCGACTGGCTGAGCTCCATGAATCTGCCCGACATCCTCGCGGTGGCCTCACGCTTTACCGTGGCTCGCATCTTGGAGCGCGACGATTTTTCCAACCGCTACAAGAATCAGCAGACCATCTCGCTGCACGAGTTTCTCTACCCGATCATGCAGGCCTACGACTCGGTACAGATACGTGCCGACATTGAGGTGGGCGGCACGGACCAGCTCTTCAATCTGCTGGCCGGGCGCGAGCTCATGGAAAAGATGGAGATGGAGGCGCAGGTCTGCCTGACGCTGCCGCTACTCGAAGGCACCGACGGCGTGCAGAAGATGTCCAAGAGCTACGGCAACTACATAGGCATCACCGACGAGCCGGGTGAGATGTTCGGCAAGGTGATGTCGATTCCCGACGACCTGATGCCGCGCTATTTCTATCTGGCATCCACTTATGCGGTGGATGAGGCCGATAAGATCGTTGCGGGACTTGGGGATGGCAGTCTACATCCCAACGAGGTCAAGCGACGGCTGGCGAAAAACATCGTCACCGCGTACCACGATGAGGCGGCGGCCGAGGCGGCCGAGGCCGACTTCGACCGGGTGTTTAAAAATCGCGAGATGCCCGAGGAGATAGAAGAGGTCACCCTGGCGCTGACTCCCGGTGACGACGGCTTAGTCTACGTACCGGCGGTGCTGGTGGAACTGGGTTTTGCCACAAGCGCCGGCGAGGCCCGTNNTAAAGGCCGCCGGCGAAGCGCTTGCGGCCAAGGAATACAATGTCGATCCCGCTCGCCTACAAGGGCAGGTCGTCCAGGTGGGTAAGCGTAAATTCGCCCGCATAATTGGATAGAGACAAATACTAGACATAGTCCAATAAATACGATAATCTAACGGCGTTCACAATCTCCTCCTTGTGATCGCCGTTATTATTGCTGTGCGGGAGCGCCCCTGCCGGTTGCTCTTGCGATTACGAACAAAAGGAAGGCATATTATGATCGATATGTCAGGTGTGACGGGGGTTTTCTTCTGGGGGTTTCTCATCGTCTACGGCATCGTGATGATCGCGATCTCGCCTAAAGCGGTTACCATCGGCAGCTTTTTCAAGGGCGAGCGCAAAGACGGAAAACCGGCATCGCTGTTTCTTCTCACCACCAGTATTTTCATCAGCTGGATTTTTGCTAAGTCGGTAACCAACGCCGCCAACCTCGGTGGCGAGTTCGGTATCGTCGGTGGCGTGGCCTACGCGGCTTACTGGCTCTGTATTCCGCTCGCCGGTTTTGCCATCTACCGTTTGCGCACCCGCTTCATGGCGAAAGGCCTTGTGAGCTTTTTAACCAAGAACTACGGCATCGCGGCGGCCTTCGTGTTCTCGCTCGCCATCCTCATCCGTCTGTTCAACGAGGTGTGGAGCAACTCCTCGGTCGTCGGCGGCTATTACGGCGCCTCGGCCTCCACCTTCTTTATCATCGCCGCAACCGTGTTCACGCTGGTTACGCTGGCCTACGCAATGTGGGGTGGTCTGCGCAGTTCGCTGGTAACCGACGCGGTGCAAACCGTGCTGTTCGTGGTAGTGCTCATCGGCGTGGCGGTATGGATTTTGCCCAAGCACTCGATGGTCGAGTATATGTCTTCGGGCGTCTGGTCGCTCAATACCGGCGCCGATCTCCTGCTCGTCACCGTGCTGCAGCTGTTCAGCTATCCCTTCCATGATCCGGTACTCACCGACCGCGGCTTCATCACCGAGGAAAAGACCATGGTCAAAGCCTTCACCGTCTCGGGCATTCTCGGATTTCTGGCGATTTTGCTCTTCAGCCTCATCGGTGTGCACGCGCGGCTCGAAGGCATGGAGCTCACCTCCAATGTTCCGGCCCAGGTGGGCGCGGTAACCTCGACCGCAGCGTTCTTCATGATGGCGATTCTGATGATCTTCGCCGCAGGCTCCACCTTGGACTCCACCTTCTCAAGCCTCTCCAAGCTCACCGCGCGTGACTTACCGGGGGTGCTCGGAAAGGATTTGGGCAAAAAGGCCCGGCCCATCGGCATGGCCGTTATGGTGGTATTTGCCTTTGTGGGCAACCTGCCGATGATCGTGGGTACGAATATCTTGGCGGCCACCACGATATCGGGAACGATGATCATCGGATTGGCGCCGATATTTCTCCTGCACGGTGTGGTAAAGCCGACAAAGATCGGGTTTCACCTGGCGTTTTTGATCGGCATCCTACTCGGCGTACTGTATGCCTTCGCCCCGGCAACGGTGGTGGGGCTGGCCATCGGTACCGGCAAATACGCTACCTTGCTAGGCGTGAACTTCTACGGGTTGATCGCCTGCGTGGCGGCCTATCTCATTCCCGGCTTCATCGCGGCAAACCTTGATAAGGCTAAAGGCATCGAGCCCACCTGGAAAGCCTTGACCAAAGAGCAGCGTGCGGCGAGAATAGATTCCGAGACGGGCGCGGGCGAAGAAGCCTGACGCAGACTACGGATAAGGAGAGCCTGTGTTATTCGCAAACATCGATTACCTCAATAAGGATTTCAAGGCCGAGCGTGGCTTCATAGGAACCGAGGGCGCCTTCATCACCTATGTGGGAGCGTCCGCGCCCGAGAACCCCGAACGCTTCGGGGAGCGCTATGAAAGCAAAGGCAAGCTTCTGATACCCGGTATGTATAATACGCACGCTCATATGCCGATGACGTTGCTGCGCGGATATGCCGAAGGCCTCGGCCTCCAGGACTGGCTCCACACCAAGATTTTTCCCTTCGAGGACAAAATAACCGACGAGACGGCCTATCCGGCAACCATGTTGGCCATCGCCGAGATGCTGCGCTTCGGCGTGGTGGGCGTGACCGATATGTACTTCTTCGACGCGGCACGCATCCGTGCGGTGAGTGAGAGCGGCATCAAGGCCAATCTGTGTAGCGGCATCATGGTCTTCGATTCCGAGACCGATTACGATCAGACTCCCAATCGTGCGCTCAACGAGCAGCTGGTGCGCGAATACCACAACACTTTGGACGGACGTCTGAAGATCGATCTCAACATCCACTCCGAGTACATCTCCAACCCCAAGGTCGTGCGAGCGGTTGGTGAGCATGCGGTGGAGCTCGGCGTGCAGACCCATGTGCACGTCAGTGAGACCAAGCTCGAGCACGAAGAGAGCAAGGAGCGTCGCGGCGGTCTTACGCCCACGCAGTACTTCGATTCGCTGGACTTTTTCCGTACGCCTTGCACGGCCGCGCATTGTGTATGGGCCGAGCCCGAGGACTGGACGATATTTGAGCAGCGCGGCGTGACCGTGGCCTGCAATCCGGCCAGCAACATGAAGCTTGCCAGCGGATTTGCACCGATTCCCGATATGCTTGCAGCGGGTGTGAACGTGGCGCTCGGCACCGACGGCGTGGCCAGCAACAACACGCATAACATCCTCAAAGATCTCTATCTGCTGGCGCTGATCTACAAGGGCGCGTCGGGAGATCCGACTGTGGTGTCCCCCGAGCAAGCGTTGGCGGCGGCCACCGTCAACGGGGCGCGTTCGCAGGGCAGGTTGGATTGCGGCTCAATCGAGCCGGGCAAACGTGCCGACTTGGTGGTGGTGGATTTCTGCAGCCCCTGGATGCAGCCGATCCACAATCTCGCTAACAACCTCGTGTATTCCGCCCAGGGAACCGATGTGGCTCTCACCATGGTTGACGGCAAGGTGCTGTATCGTGACGGTGTTTATCCGACTATCGATATCGAGCGCGCGATTCACGACAGCAAGCGTATCGCAGCCGATATCGTGGCGAGTTTGTAGGGGCAACGTGTCGGTGTATCCGTTTTGCATGATTTGCACGGTCGCGGAGTCGGTTTGCCTCGGCTCCGCTCGTTTGAGTGAGGTTTCGGGCACATGACGGTAGCAAAGTCCGCCATGATCGCGATGTCGGGGGGTGTCGATTCCTCGGTAGCGGCTTTGCTTGCCATCCGGGCGGGCTACGACTGCACCGGTGTGACGATGCGCCTGTTTGACAACGAGGATATCGGCATCGAGCGCGAGAGCACCTGCTGCTCGCTTTCCGACATCGAGGACGCCCGCAGCATCTGCAACAAACTCGGGATCCCGTACTACGTGTTCAATTTTACCGACACCTTCGCCGAGCAAGTCATCGACCGCTTCATCAACGACTATGAAAACGGCAGAACTCCCAATCCCTGCATCGACTGCAACCGCTACCTCAAGTTCGACCGGTTGCTTAAACGGGCGCAGGAAACCAACTTCGATTATGTGATCACCGGGCATTATGTGCGCAGGGAATATGACGAGGCGAGCGGGCGGTATCTGCTCAAGCGTGGTTTGGATCACAATAAGGACCAGAGCTACGTGCTTTACGGTATGACGCAGGAACAGCTGGCACACACGCTGTTTCCCCTCGGCGAACTCACCAAGCATGAGGTGCGCGACATCGCGCGCGAGCAAGGTTTTCTTACGGCTGAAAAAAGCGAGAGTCAAGACATCTGCTTCGTGCCCGACCGCGACTACGGGGCGTTTATCAGGCACTATACCGGTAAGCAGTACCCGGGTGGCGATATCGTAGATGACGACGGCGCACAGCTCGGGAGCCACTCGGGCATCATCGACTTCACCGTCGGGCAGCGCAAGGGGCTCGGTGTAGCGGTAGGCCATCCGCTGTATGTGACGGCGCTCGATCCAAAAAGTGCTACCGTCTTCGTCGGTGAGGAGGAGGGCCTGCTCCATAAAACCGCGGTTCTCGAAGACGTCAATCTGATAGCCTGCGCCTCCATCGAAGGGGAACTCGAGTGCACCGCGAAGCATCGCTATCGCTCGGTGGACAAGCCCGTCACCGTTACGCAGTCCGAAGGCGCATCGGGCGAGGTCACCCTCACCGTAACCTTCGATGAGCCGCAAAAGGCCATCACTTCCGGGCAGGCCCTGGTGCTGTATAATGGTGATGTCGTAATAGGCGGCGGAACGATCGGTGAGGTTATGTAATGGGTATCAGAAGAATAGGCGCTTAACTCCGAACGTCGATGTGCGGTCGGGGCGAACAGGGCGCCATACAGGGCTTTGAGCCCGAACATCCCAATCAACACACAATTCCAAATAGAGTGCCGCAGCTATTGCGTAGCACGTGATTCGCGTGATCGGGCAAAGATCCGGTTGCCGATTAAGGATGTTGATACCATGCAACTGACTGTAACGAACCTCAACTACTCCTATGAAGACGCGCCGACGAGCGCGCTCGGGCCGATACAGGCGACGTTT
>DOMT01000003.1 GCA_003509825.1 Coriobacteriia bacterium | reverse complement strand
CGACAGTTGTTTTTACAGGGAGTTGTAATATGGGCGAGAGAACGGAAAACGTAATCGACGGCGATCTCGGCGAGACCTTGCGCGAGCTGATACAGACAATCGGGGAGCGCCGTAGCGCCGACCCCGAGCAGAGCTACACCGCCCGCCTCCTTGCGGGTCCCGAGGAAAAACTCTATAAAAAAGTGGTCGAGGAGGCGCTCGAAACCGTGCTTGCAGCCAAAGACGACGACCATGACCACATCCGCTACGAGATGGCCGATCTCCTCTATCACCTCGTCGTACTCATGGAGAAAAAAGCTATCACCGCCGCCGAGCTGGCCGGTGAGCTTCGGGCGCGCATGGTTTGATAAGCGCATTCTCCGTAAATGGCGTATAATGGACAGGTCAGATAAACGCAGTAATAAACGCAACGGAGAAACATGACGGAGGAGAATAAGCCTCGATTCTCGCATATCACGGTCGGACAAGAGTCCGCAGGGGAGGCATTACAACCGGATGAAGAAGTAATCACCATAGGGGCCGTTGTTCGAGATGTCACCGACGACACGGATACCGAAAACATCGGAGTCGGTTCGGACGGGGATGTGCGCCGGGGAGAATCCATCGATCAAAAGGATGGAGACCACGGGGGCACCTCACAGACGAAAGCCGATGCTTCGGCGGATGAATCCGATTTCGGGGGGCCGATGTCGACGCCGCAAAAGGTCGTTATCACAGTAAGCCTCGTAGGATTCGTCCTCATAGCGGTTTGGCTGGTCTGGTTCTGGGCTTTTTCGCAATAGCGACTTCGACGGGAACAGGGAAATAATCTCACATGGTGGGTTCGGTCGGGAATGCCGGATGATTTTCTGAAGGAGAATACAATGAGTACTGACTTCAACGACACAATGGACGCCGCGGTTGAAAGCCATGAGCGCATAAAGAAATCGAAGCGATCCAAAATCGTCCTGATCGTGATCATCGTCTTGTTGTTGCTTGCGCTCGGCGGTTTGGTGTATTTCGGTTATATGGTATTCAAGCAGGGTGCGGATGGAGCCGCCGCCGGTATAACCCCGGGCGATGATCTCTCCGTCACCGAGGTAACGGACGTCAGCGCTCCCGGCCAGATACAGATCGAAACCACCAGCATCCCCAATCTCACCTCACTCTTCGGACTTACCGTGGAAGAAGTCTCCGCGAAGCTCGGCTCCCAGTTCCAGCTCAAATCATCCACGCCGACAACCGATAACACCAATACGGCGATCACCCAGCTGGCCACTTTCTCCTACGTACCCGTGGTTACCTCCGGCTCTGAAGCGACGAGCACCGCCACCTTGCCGACGGAGTCGATTTACGCCAGCCTCAACGAGTCGGGCAAGGTCGTTGACGTCTATTATTCCTGCGATATGCGGCTTTTGGGCTATCAGGAGGTGTCGTTCAACTCTCTGCTTTCGAGCGACAGCATCGTAATGCAGGCGCTCGGATCCGCAGGTATTACTCCGAGAGACTTCACTTTCGCCCCGCCGGGTGAGGGATCGATTGTCTACGACAACAAGGATTCGGCGAACCGCAAAGTCATCAAACAGACGCAGATCTATAGCGGCCGAGCATCCTCCGAGGGTAATCCCACCGCCTGGACGCTTACCGTTACCTATGACTTCGGTGTGAAAGGTGTGGCTTCGGCCGAGGATTTCAGGCAGGCAACCAGAACCATCCATCTCAAATTGGCTTAATTTCCCAAACCTGTAACCTTTTGCCCTACTTCTCGGATGTAGAGGTGAAAGGTTAAATCCTAAAAAGATGATGGGATCGCTATGTTAAACGAACCTGCGCTCGAATGCCTTGCGACCACGGAGGTCATCGGGCAGTACAAAGACATGGTGTACAGCATCGCGCTCACCCATACGAGGAATCGTCATGATGCCGAAGACGTCTTTCAGGAGGTCTTTCTCACGTATCATAGGAAGTCACCGGTCTTTGCCGATCCGGAGCGGCGTAAGGCCTGGTTGATAACCACGACACTTAACTGCGCCAAGCAAAACACGATGAGCAGCTGGCGTCGAAAAGTCGTACCGATACGTGAGGACATCGTTGACGAAACGCCGGGTGACGATCTTGTGGGGCACGACTTCCGATTCAGGACCGATGAGCAGGATCAGCTGTTCAGGGCGCTGAGAGAGCTGCCGGAGAAGTACCGCACGGTTCTTCATCTCTTTTACTTCGAAGACCTTTCAATCGCCGATATGGCAACGATCTTAAACATCGAGACGGGCACGATAAGGGTGCAGCTATCCCGTGCGCGCGCTTCGATGCGTGAGAAACTGAAGGGAGATCACTTCGATGAATAAGGATATTTTCAAGGATATGCGTGATCAGATGAAGCCCGACACCGGGCTGGTGGAGCGGCTGGAAGAGGCGATTATAACGTCGCAGGTCGAGCCCGGGGCGGCTGTTGTCGATCCTGCTACAACCTCTACGGCGCCTCCTCTAACATCTTCTGTCACCCCTGTGGGCGCGGGGTCCCATAGCCGGGCTGTGGGCGATGTGCAACCTCGTCCACGCAAGCCGCTCTTCTCGAAAATACTCATCATTCCGGCCGCGGCCGTATTCGTTTTGCTGGCCGTTGCAGTCGGTTTATTCGTTTCCGGACGTTTGCCCGGCTCGGTCGGAGGCAGCATCGGGGATCCCGTCGTCGATACCGGTGTGGTTGTAAGTGCCAACCAGCTATCATCTCTCAATGTGGATCAACTCGACGACTACGGCCCGATCTATAAAAAAATCGCCGAGGTGCAAGCGAATCAAGGTTATTCCTTGCTCGGGTCCACCGGGGCGGTGGAGGCTGTGGCGGGTGCAGCCGATGCGGGCGCCGGCCTTGAAGGGTCTGCAGCTACGACCGACACGGTAATGCCGGTGACCCCACAGTCGGAGACGGCTAAGAATGACCTGGCACCGGAAGCTGCCACCCCTATCGGCGGCAGTGAGCACTCCGAGACGAACGCGCAGGTGCAGGGCATAGATGAAGGGGATGTCGTTAAAACCGACGGCGAGTACATCTATGCGCTTTCGAGCAATGAAGTGGTGATATTCAAAGCCGCAGGGACGCAGACCGAAGAAATCTCCCGTATCAAACTGGTGGAAGACCCCGATGACCCGACGACGGGCGTCGATGTGTCCTATCTGTATCGAACGCCGATGGAGCTCTACGTAACCGGGGACAGATTATTCACCGTCGTCGGTGGATTTTCGAGTTACGTGTATCTCCGTGGTCAGGATGATGAGGCGACGACTTCGGAGACCGTGGTCACGAGCATCAACGTCAGTGACCCGGCATCCCCGGTGGTGGAGACCTCGTTTGCCCAGAGTGGCAACTACAACAGCTCAAGGCTCAACGGCAATATCCTCTATCTGCTCACCAATTATTACGTGGACGGCCCGGTGGAGGAAAAACCGGGCACCTACGTGCCTTTGATCGGACAGGATGGCGCAAGCGAGCTCATGCGTGTCGATGACATCGCTATCATGCCGATCGTCGATGCTGCGAGTTATACCNNGCCTCTCCCGCGTGGACGAAAAATCGGTGCTCGGCCAGGCTTCGACGGTCTACATGAGTAATAGCAATCTTTATCTGGCGTCCTCGATCTACGATACCGAAAAGAGCGAGCCGTATCAGGACGGCGTTTATACTGTGACGACATATCTAAACAAACAGACCACCCAGATCAATTGTATTGCTTTGGCGGACGGTGTTTTGACCGTGTCGGCCGATTGTGTGATCGACGGTGGTTTGCTCAATCAGTTCTCACTCGACGAATACGAGGGTAATCTCAGATTGGTGGTCACAAAATCCAACTACGGATACAGCGTGTATCGCGATGAGGAAAAGGATATCGAGGCCTCCAAGCCCAATGAAGATATCGTCGACACCAACGCCCTGTACATTTTGGATCCGTCGCTGCGCACCATCGGTAGTATAGAGGGTTTGGCGGCCGACGAACGTATCTACAGTGCACGTTTTGCCGGCGATGTGGGTTACATGGTCACCTACAAGCAGGTCGATCCGCTGTTTGCCATGGATCTCTCCGACCCCACTGCTCCTAAAATCACCGGCGAACTCAAGATCCCCGGCTTCAGCACCTACCTGCACCCGTATGGTGTGGGCAAGTTGTTCGGCTTGGGCTTCGAGGCTGGCGACAACGTTACCGAGGGCATCAAGCTCAGCATGTTCGACGTCGGCGATCCCTATAACGTCAGCGAGATCACCCGGAGCGGTGTGGATGCAGATTACTCACCGGCCACCTACAACCATAAGGCAGTGCTTATCGATGTGGATAAAAATCTCATCGGCTTTGTCGGCACGAACTACGGTGATGCCGTGAAATATCAACAGGATCGGTATTTTCTCTACGGGTATGAGGAAGGGCAGGGCTTCGTTCTCAAAAGTGCGTTGGAGCTGAGTGGCTTAGACGACGGCTATTACGGGGGAAGCGCAAATACTCGCGGGCTCTATGTCGGCGATTATCTCTACGTTGTCTCGGCATACCATCTGGACGTATTCGATATGAACACACTCGAAGCGGTGCAGCGTATCCGAATCCGCGAGCTGCCGGACTACTCGGACATCATGCCTCTTGCAACCGGTTCGGCAATAATGGAATAGCCGCGCCCTCCCGTACAAGGGGGCATCGCGCCCGGATACCCTCGCTTTCAGATCGTCTTCAGGTTTTCCGTCTATCATTCAGGTGACGATGTAATATCCGAAAGGCGAGGTGTGTGCGAAAATCCAAACGTTTGAAATCGGTTCTGTCGGTTGTCGTAGCGATATTGCTGTTACTCGGGGTTCATGGGTGCGGTTGTCAGTGCCCCCGCAAACCGCAACGGCAATGAACGTGGAACAAGTGATATACTATATTTATAGGCGTATATTCGGGGTAGAACATCCGAAAAAATCATTTAAGAGCCATGAGGGGTGCCTTTTCGTGGTGCGTGCGATCAAGTGGCGCTCGTGTCTGAAAAGCGGTTTGCAGGGGTAGAAAACGACGATCGGGGAGAATCGGGGTGGCGGTAGGATGGGTGAGACAAAAACTGAAACGGTTGTACTGATCCCTGCTTTTGAACCGACGGAGAATATGTTGTCCGTACTGATGGGGATACAGGCCAAGACCGACTATACGATCATAGTCGTCGACGACGGTAGCGGCGAGAGGTATGCGCGGCTTTTCGATGCGGTAAAGGAGCGGGGTTGCACGGTTCTTACCCACAGCGAGAATCTCGGGAAAGGCTGTGCGCTCAAAACAGGATTCACCTATCTCATCGAAAACCATCCCGGTGCCGATGTGGTGTGTGCGGATTCGGACGGGCAGCATCTGACCGATGACATCATAGGGATTGCGGAGAGAATCACTCCGGGTTCCCGGACGGCGGTACTCGGGGTGAGGGGCTTCGATGAAAACACTCCTCCGAAAAGCAGATTCGGTAACAGTGTCTCTTCGCTGCTGCTCAAGCTGGCTACGGGCATTTCCCTAAAAGATACCCAGACGGGGCTTCGGGGCTACCCGTTTACGCTTCTGTCCTGGTTGACGGAGCAGAAGGGCAGGCGTTTCGAATATGAGATGACTTTGCTCCTGGAATCCGAAGCCGGGGGCGTAAAACTCGAACAGATACCGATAACAACCCACTATGAGAATGAAAACCGCGGTACACACTTCCATCCGCTCTTCGACTCCGTGCGGGTGATGTTCGGGGTGTTTAAGTTTTTGGCCTCGGGGTTCACGTCGGCGATTTTGGACTGGGCCTTGCTGTTCACGGTTTTGGCACTGACCGGCAACCTGTTCATCAGCGTGGTGGTCGCCCGCACGGTCAGTTCGATTTACAACTATCTGATCAACAAGCACTTCGTGTTCGGTGCCAAGGGCGTATCGAATCTGCGTTCGGCACCTCGATACTACCTGTTGGTGGCGGTTATCATGATGCTCAACTATCTGATATTGGCGCTTCTCGCCGACGTGGTAGGTGTTCCAATCGTGTTGGCCAAGCTGATAACCGAGGGATTGTTGCTCTCCCTGAGCTTTACCGCCCAGCGCGCATTCGTCTTCAAACGTAAAACCCCCGCCGCATGAGTGTGGCGGGGGAATGTTATGATATGCATTGCTGAAACGTTTGAAAACGCAAATGTTGGAAACGTCGACGATTTTTCCTCCCTAATTCGTTGACTGAAAGCGTTTGCACTGATAAAGTATCCGTTTGTGCTTATTCGCATAATAAGAGCATCCGAATGAACGAAATAGGTAAGTAGAATTCGAAGGGCAATACCAATGTACGCTATTGTTGCAACAGGTGGGAAACAATATAAGGTCGCAAAAGGCGACGTTTTGGCGATCGAGAAACTCGACGTCGAACCGGGTGGAACCGTCGAACTCGACGTGGTGTTCCTTGCCGATGGATCCACCGTCACCGTTGATATAGACAAGCTGGAAAAGGCGAAGGTCTACGCCGAAGTCGTCGAGCATTTCAAGGGTGATAAGGCGGTTATCTTCAAGTTCAAGAAGCGCAAGGGTTACAAGCGCCTCAAGGGACATCGTCAGGACTTGACCCGCATTCTCGTGCAAGACATCAGCCTCGAGGGTAAAGCCCCGAAGAAAACCGCCGTCAAGGCGGCGGAGAAGGCTGAAACCGCTGCCAAAGCCGACGCGAAGGTGAAGGCTCCCAAGAAGGCGGAGGTTGCCAAAGAGGCGGCAAGCGACGCGGCTCCGGCCAAAAAAGCCGCAACTAAAAAAGCTGCGGTGGCCGAAAAGGCCGAGACCGGCGAGGATAAGCCTGCGGCCAAAAAGCCGGCGGCAAAGAAAGCCGACAGCGCCGATAAGGCCGAAGCTGCCGAGAAGAAGCCGGTGGTCAAGAAAGCTACAGCTAAAAAGGCCGAGACCGACGGCGACGCCGAGGCTCCCGCCAAAAAGCCCGCCGCCAAGAAAACTGCGGCTAAAAAAACCGACGACACCGATAAATCCGAGTAAGACACTCGCAGCAAGAAACAGTAGGGAGATACTACCATGGCACATAAAAAAGGACTCGGCTCCTCGCGCAACGGACGTGACTCACAGGCCAAGCGTCTCGGCGTAAAGCGTTTCGCCGGCGAGCTGGTGCAGCCCGGTAACATCATCGTGCGTCAGCGTGGCACCCATATCCATCCCGGTGAGAACGTCGGCAGGGGCAAGGACGATACGCTCTTCGCCCTCAAAGAAGGCAAACTGGAGTTTACCAAGGGTGACAAGAGAAAGGTTCATGTACGACCGGTTACGGTCTAATGGACTTATCTCACACCGAGAGTACAAGTGATACGGGTCCTCTGTCGCGCATAGTCGGGCAGGGGACTTGTTGCATATCGGAGCTCGAGCGGGGGAGCGGGAGTTACAGGTTTTCGCAAGGGGACATTACGTAAAGGAACCACATGTTCATCGATCAAGTACATATCCATGTCAAGGCGGGAGACGGCGGTGCCGGCTGCATGTCGTTTCGTCGCGAGGCCCATGTTCCCAAAGGTGGGCCCGACGGCGGTGACGGCGGTAGTGGTGGAGATATCGTTCTGGAGGCCGACAACAGTATCTCGTCGCTGATAGATTATCGCTTCAAACATCATTTCAAGGCCGGGCGCGGAACGCATGGTAAGGGTGCCCGTATGCATGGTGCCAGCGGAAACGATTTGATACTGAAGGTGCCGCTCGGCACGCAGGTGCGCGAATACAACGAGGAGAGCCGAACGGCAGGTGCGCTGCTCGCGGATCTGACCCACAACGGCGAGCGCGCCATCGTTGCCAAGGGCGGCCAGGGTGGCCGCGGTAACATCCACTTCGTTACCTCCACCAGGCGCGCCCCGGCATTCGCCGAACTCGGAGAGCCTGCCGAGGAGTGCTGGGTGGAGTTGGAAATGAAGCTGATGGCCGACGCGGCCTTGGTGGGCATGCCCTCGGTAGGCAAATCCTCGCTGATCGCCCGCATGAGTGCGGCGCGCCCCAAGATCGCCGATTATCCCTTCACCACGCTCGTGCCCAACTTGGGCATGGTCTATTCGGAAGACCACAGCTTCGTGGTCGCCGATGTGCCGGGGCTGATAGAGGGCGCCGCCCAAGGCAAGGGGCTCGGCCATGAGTTCTTGCGGCATATCGAGCGAACGGCACTGATTCTCCATGTCATCGATGCAAGCGGTGGATGGGAGGAGCGCGATCCGGTGGATGACTATCTCAAGATCAACCATGAACTGGAAAGCTATGCCGCCGAGTTGAAGGAACGCCCGCAGATCATCGTGATCAATAAGGTGGACGTGAACGGCACGCAAGACGTTATGGCCCGCGTGCGTAAAGCCGTGCGCGCCCGTGCCCTCGATGCGGTGGGGGGAAACGAGTTCTCCGACGACTTCGTGATGCCGCAGATACACTGTGTGTCCGCGGTTACCGGTGAGGGTTTGGATTCCCTGATCGCGGCGACGGCGCAGATGGTCTTCGAGCTCAGGAGTAAGGCTGCCGAGGCGATGGAAGAGACCGTGCAATACGATCAGATCTGGGAGCATCGTCGTCAGGCCCGTGACAGGCAGTTCGCGGTGCGAAATCTCGGCGGGCACGTGTTTACCGTTTCCGGTAAAGCCGTGGAGCGTATGGTGATCCAAACGGAGTGGGATAACGAAGAAGCCATAGCACATCTACAGCGTCGTCTTGAAAAGCTCGGTGTGGAAAAGGCGCTGGTGGATGCAGGTGCTCGCAATGGCGATGAAATACGTATTCTCAGCAGGGCATTCGCTTTCGAGAGCGCTCTGGAAAGCGAGGATACCCTCGCCGCCTGCGCCGAGATGGAAGACGAAGAAGACTGATCGGGGCATAGGGTATGGCGGTTCATGAAAAACGAGGGAGGGAATCCTCGATGCATCGTAAAAGGGTCATCATCAAGATCGGCTCCTCCACGCTTACCGATGAGACGGGTAAGGTGGATGCGGACTACATCGACGACGTGGCTTCCCAGGTGTCACAACTGTGGCAACAGGGCTTCGAGGTTGTAATCGTCACCTCCGCCGCCATCACCGCGGGTTTGGAGGCCTTATCGCTCCCGACCGCGCGTCCGAACAGCATTCCGATGCTTCAGGCGGCCGCAGCGGTGGGGCAGCTCGAGCTTTCAAAAGTCTATTCACATGCTCTGGCAAAACATAAGCTTGCCGTGGGGCAGATTCTTCTGACCCGTTTTGAAATCGAGAATCGCACGACCTATCTCCATGCCCGCGATACCATCGAGCAGCTGCTGGAGCTGGGTGTGGTACCCCTTATCAATGAGAACGACACGGTGGCCGTGGATGAGATCCGTTTCGGCGATAACGATACCCTTGCCGCCCAGGTGGCGATTCTCATCAAAGCCGATTTGGTTATTCTGCTGAGCGACATAGACGGCTTATACACGGCCGATCCCCGCATCGATGAGGATGCGAAGCTTCTGGAGAGTATCGGTTCGTTTACCGAAGAGATCATCGCATCGGCCGGTCTTGCCGGCAGCAACCGTGGTAGTGGTGGCATGGTGACCAAGATCGAGGCGGCACGTATGTTGATGGCCGCATCGATTCCCATGATCATCTGCGAGGGGCACGTTCCCGACGTGATCGTGGACACCGCACTTGGAAAGCAGATAGGGACTCGTTTTGCGAGCAGCGATAACGGCCATAGATACGGCGCGCGTCAGTTGTGGTTGGCACTCAGCGGTTCCGTCAAGGGAACGGTCTTTATCGACGACGGTGCCGTCAGAGCTCTGCGTGAGCAGGGAGGATCGCTTCTCGCAGTGGGTGTCAAACGTGTGGAGGGTGGCTTCGAAGCGGGTCAGGCATGGGATATCCGCTCTCTCGAAAATTCCCTTATCGGCCGCGGTATCTGCGGTTATTCCTCCGACGAACTGATGCTTGCCGCCGGAAAGAGAACAAGCGAGATCGGCGATAACAAATTACTCGGGCATTTGGCCGGAACGGAAGTTATACATCGCGACCAAATGGTGGTGTTTTAGCTATACTACAGATATCCGGCACGGACTCGGACAACGACGGATTTTACCCGTGAAAGGGGAGATGACAATGGGCGAAGCCCTGGAGAAGGCACAGCAGGCCCGTATCGCCGCCCGCAAGCTGGCGAGGCTTGCCGCAAACGTGCGCAACGACGCTCTGATCGCTATGGCACAGGCCCTCATGCTCCACAAAGACTACCTGCTGGCGGAAAACGCCGTGGACGTGGCCAAAGCCCGCGAAAACGGCACCGAGGAGCCTTTGGTGGACCGTTTGATGCTCGACTCGGATCGTATCGACGACATCGCTGCAGCGCTTAAGAACCTGGCGGATCAAAACGACCCGCTCGGCAGGGTTTTGGAAGGCAGAACGCTCTACAACGGCATCAGGATGCAGCGCATCACCGTCCCCCTCGGAGTGGTGGCGATGATTTATGAGGCTCGCCCCAACGTTACCGCCGATGCGGCGGGGCTTTGTCTTAAAACGGGTAACGCCTGTATATTACGCGGTGGCTCGATGGCCAACCGTTCGAACATCTCGATGACCAAGGTGCTTTATGGGGCGGGAGTGGCTGTGGGGCTACCCGAAAACTGGTTGCAGTCCATAGAGACCGTCGATCGCGCGGCGACGACCGAATTGATGAACCTCCACGGGTTGATCGACGTGCTGATACCGCGTGGTTCGGCTTCGCTGATCAAAACGACGATGGAGAACTCCCGGGTTCCCGTGATCGAAACCGGCGAGGGTAACTGCCATCTCTACATCCACGAAACCGNNGTCGTGCCCATCGCCCTCAACGCGAAGACGCAGCGCCCCGGGGTCTGTAACGCCATCGAATCCATCCTGGTGGATCAGGCTGCGGCGGAACGCTTCGTTCCCTCGCTGGTCGAAGCTTTGACGGGTGCGGGAGTGACCGTGCATGCCGATGAGATCGTGTTTGCCATGACCTGGGAGCTCGATGACAATCGCAGGGCGAAGGTCGTGGCCGCTACCGCGGAAGACTGGGGCAGGGAATACCTCGACATGGAGGTATCGATCAAATGTGTGAGCGGTCCGGATGAGGCCATCGAACATATCAACAACTACAGCACGCATCACTCGGAATCCATATTGAGTCGCGACTACGAGGTGATCAAGCGTTTTCTGCGCGAGGTGGACTCCGCAGCCGTGTATGCCAACGCCTCCACGAGGTTTACCGACGGCGGCGAGTTCGGCTTGGGGGCCGAGATCGGTATATCCACGCAAAAGCTGCATGCTCGTGGCCCCATGGGGCTTGAAGCCCTGACCTCGTCGAAATTCATCCTGGAAGGCGACGGACAGATACGTTGAGTGTACCGCATATGATTTCCGAGCGCTTCGACGCCATCATCGCGCGCCGCGATTCCTTCCGATTGGGGATTTTGGGAGGTACCTTCGACCCGATCCATATCGGGCACCTGCATATCGCGCAATGTGCCTACGAGCAATATGCGCTGGATGGCGTTTTGTTCGTTACGACGGGGGTGCCGATACGTAAGGTCGGCACCGGTTTTACGGATGCCGAGCATCGTTTTGCGATGGTTGGGGCGGCGATAGCCGAAAACGATCACTTCGATGCCAGTCGCATTGAGCTGGACCGTCC
>DOMT01000129.1 GCA_003509825.1 Coriobacteriia bacterium | reverse complement strand
CACCCCGACAGCTTGCGCTTTTGGATCGAAAAGGGCATCGCCCCCGTGGTTGCAAACGAAACACTCGGGCGCATCAGGCTCACCCACATCAATCTCAACGACAACACCGTGGAGGGTTTGGCCTTCCTCGANNTACAGCGTGCAGTTTCATCCCGGTATCAACACCGGGTTGATCAAGGCCGATACCGCCTTTGACACCATGCGCAAAATCATCATCGGCGAGGCGCCCGACGGCACCGCCACCGCAGCAAGCACGAGCACTACGAAGGGTAACTGATATGCCGAGAAGAGAAGATATCAAAAGAATCATGGTCATCGGCTCGGGGCCGATCGTCATCGGTCAGGCCTCGGAGTTCGATTACTCCGGCGCCCAGGCCTGTAAGGTTTTGATGGAGGATGGCTTCGAGGTGATTTTGGTCAACTCCAACCCCGCAACCATCATGNNCTGCCGCGCCCTTAAAGAAGAGGGGCTGGAGGTTGTGCTGATAAACTCCAACCCCGCAACCATCATGACCGACCCCAAGATGGCCACCCGCACCTACGTGGAGCCGCTCACCGTCGACAGTCTCAAGCGCATCATCGAGCGCGAGCGCCCCGATGCCTTGCTGCCTACACTCGGCGGTCAGACGGGCCTTAACAGCGCTGTGCAGCTATCGCATGCCGGCGTGCTCGAAGAGTTCGGCGTGGAGATCATCGGCTGCGATGTGACGGCCATCGAGAAGGGTGAGGACAGAAAACTCTTTGCCGAAGCGATGGAAGAGATCGGTCTGGAGTGCGCCCGTTCGGGGTACGCCTACAGCATCGAGGACGCCGAAAACCTCGTAGAGGAGCTCGGCTTTCCGCTGGTCATCCGTCCGTCGTTTACGCTCGGTGGTGCCGGTGGCGGTATCGCCTATACCGTCGAGGAGCTGCGTAAGATCGTTGCCCATGGTCTCGATCTATCACCTGCGGGTGAGGTGCTCGTAGAGGAAAGCGTGCTCGGTTGGAAGGAGATCGAGATCGAGGCGATGCGCGATACCAAAGGTAACGGCATCATCATCTGCTCGATCGAGAACTTCGATGCCATGGGTGTGCATACCGGCGACAGCATTACGGTGGCGCCGGCCATGACGCTCACCGACCTCGAATACCAGCGCATCCGTGCGGCATCGCTGGCGATCCTCGATGTCATCGGCGTAAAGTCGGGTGGCTCCAACATCCAGTTCGCCGTAAACCCAAAAAACGGTCGTTTGATCGTCATCGAGATGAACCCGCGCGTCTCGCGCTCGTCGGCCCTGGCCTCGAAGGCCACGGGTTTTCCCATCGCCAAGTTCACCGCGCGTTTGGCGACGGGCTACACGCTCGACGAGATGCTCAACGATGTAACCAAAACCACGGCCGCCTGCTTCGAGCCCTCCATCGATTATGTGGTGGTAAAGGTGCCGCGTTTCGCCTTCGAGAAGTTCAAGGGCACGGACACCACGCTGACCACGCGCATGAAGGCCGTGGGCGAGATCATGTCCATCGGGCGCACCTTCGAGGAGGCCTTCGGTAAGGCCATGCGTTCGCTGGAAAACGGCAGGAGCGGCCTGGGCAAGGACGGCAAGGATGTCTTCGATGAGCAGAAGTTCGCACATTATGTGAGCCTGCCTACCGAGCAGCGCATCTACTACATCGCCGAGGCATTCAGGCGCGGCTGGAGCATCGAGGCCGTGGCCGAGGCTACGAGTATCGATCCGTGGTTCCTCAACTGTGTGGCCAATATGGTTGCCGCGGAAAAACTCGTTGAGGGACGGGCACTTACAGAGGTGGATGCCGCCGATCTCACACAGGCCAAACGCCTGGGACTTTCCGACGTGCAGATTGCCGTACTCACCGATACGCCGGATGAAAAGGTCGTGCGCGCCCGTCGTAAGGAGCTCGGCGTGACCCCGGTGTTCAAAGCGGTCGACACTTGTGCAGGCGAGTTTGCCAGCGACTGCAACTACTACTACAAAACCTACGAGAGCACCGATGAGGTGCGCCCGACCGATAAACCCAAGGCTATGATCCTCGGTGCCGGCCCCAATCGTATCGGTCAGGGTATCGAGTTCGACTACTGCTGCGTGCACGCCAGTTATGCGCTCGCGGAGCAGGGCTACGAGACCATCATGGTCAACTGTAACCCCGAGACCGTCTCCACCGACTACGACACCTCCGACCGTCTCTACTTCGAGCCGCTCACCTATGAGGATGTCATGGACATCGTCGATGTGGAGGCTCCCGAGTCGGTGTTGGTGACCCTCGGCGGACAGACCCCGCTCAAGCTGGCCTGGTCGCTCGAGGAGGCCGGCGTGAACATCATGGGTACAAAACCCGAGGCCATCGATCTGGCCGAGGACCGTGAACGCTTCGCCCATCTCCTGGACGATCTCGGGATCGACTACCCGCAATCGGGTACCGCCGAATCGTTGGAGGAGGCCCTTCAGGTGGCCGAGCGCATCGGGTTCCCATTGTTGGTGCGTCCGAGCTACGTGCTCGGCGGCCGCGGCATGGTCATCGCCTATAACACGCAATACCTCGAGCAATACATGCTCGAGGCCACCCGTGTGACCCCCGATCATCCCGTCTATCTCGACCACTTTTTGGAAAGCGCCATCGAGGTGGATGTGGATGCGCTCTGTGACGGCGAGGAGGTCTATATCGGTGGTTTGCTCGAACACATCGAGGAGGCCGGTATCCACAGCGGCGACTCCAGCTGCTGTCTTCCGCCCTTCTCGCTTTCCGACAGCACCATCGCCACCATCCGCGATTACACGAAGAAGCTTGCTTTAGCCGTCGGCGTGCGCGGTTTGGTGAATGTGCAGTACGCGGTTAAGGATACGACGGTCTACGTTATCGAGGTCAATCCGCGTGCCAGCCGTACCGTACCCTTCACCTCCAAGGCCACAGGTGTGCCGCTGGCCAAATGCGCAGCGCGCATCATGTCGGGCCACAGCATCGCCTCGCTGAATCTGCCCTCCGACAGCCGATCGATAGGTCACTACAGCGTCAAGGAGGCCGTCATGCCTTTCGGACGCTTCCCGGGGGCCGACATCGTGCTCGGCCCGGAGATGAAGTCCACCGGCGAGGTCATGGGTATCGGCAGGAGTTATCCGATCGCCTACGCCAAGGCTGCGCTTTCGATCGATTATTCGCTGCCCATGGGCGGCACGGTGTTCATCAGCGTGTGTGATCGCGACAAGCGTCAGATGCTTACACTCGCCGGCCACCTGCACCATCTCGGCTTCAAGCTGGTGTCTACCTCGGGTACGGCCAAAGCCATCGCCGCCGCCGGTATCCCTGTGGAGCAGGTGCGCAAGGTGCACGAACAACGCCCCAACATCGCCGACGACATCGCCAACGGTAAGATCGATCTGATGATCAATACACCCTTCGGTCAAGAAACCCGCTCCGACGGCTTTCACCTGCGTACCGCAGCGGTGCGCCACGGCATCTGCTATGCCACGACGCTGGCCGGTGCTACGGCGTTGATCCATGCCATCGAGGTGGCCCAGGAAGATGGGGAAAAGGGCTTGGCGTTGGAGCCGATCGCCCTGCAGGATCTGGAGCAGTGGAATGTGTGACGGCGGGCAATCCGCTGTGACTTCGGCCGCAACCGCTTCGCGTCCGATTTTGGAAAAAGGACGGGTCATCGACAATGTGGCGCTTGGTAGCGGTATGGGGTTCATCACCCTCGAAGCTCCGCGTGTGGCCTCGATGTTATTGCCCGGTCAGTTCGTCCATCTCCGGGTCGGCGAACCGTGCGGCGAGCACATTCTGCGTCGTCCGCTGAGCGTTTGCGACTTCGATGCCGATGCAGGCCTGTTCAAGATTTACTATCAGATAAAAGGTGGCGGAACCGCCGCCTTATCCGCAAGAGGAAAGGGGGAGGAGCTCGATTTCATCGGTCCGATCGGGCGCCCCTGGACTCCTCCTGAGGGTTGTACGCGGGCTTTACTGGTGGGCGGTGGCGTAGGTTGCGCCCCGCTTACACCGCTCTATAAAGCTCTGCTCGAGGCGGGTGTGGAGGTGCAGATGATCCGGGGTGCCCAAAACGCCACCATGATGGCGGCGCTGGAAGTGCTCGACTTTACGAACACCGGGTGTAAAATGATCCTCACCACCGATGACGGCAGTGTCGGCTACCACGGTTTTGTAACCGTTCCCGCCCGCGAGTGTTTGCAAAGCGGCGGCTACGATTACGTTGCCACCTGCGGTCCGGAGCCGATGCAGAAATTGATCGCCGGTATGGCCGCCGAGGCGGGAGTGTATTGCGAGGTATCGCTGGAGCGTAGGATGGCCTGCGGTATCGGTGCCTGTCTCTCCTGTGTGGTTGATACCACGGACGGCAAGAAGCGGGCCTGTGTCGACGGCCCCGTCTTCGATGCGAGCGTGATCGTATGGTAAACGTTGGTATGAACAGCCTGGTGGAGCTTGCCGTCGATCTCGGCGGACTCAAGATGAAAAACCCGTTCACCGTGGCTTCCGGAACCTTTGCCTCGGGTAGGGAGTACGCCGATCTCTGGGCGGCTACGATGGATACCGCGGATTGCGATGGTTTGGCGACAAAGCTTGCCTTCAACCCCGATAAGCCGCTTTCGATCCTCGGAGCGCTTACCACTAAGGGTGTCTCCCATAAAAGCTGGCCCGGTAACACCGGAATCCGTATCACGGAGACGGCGAGCGGCATGCTCAACTCCATCGGCCTGCAAAATCCCGGAGTTGAGGATTTTTGCACCAAAGACATCTCTTGGTTCGGAAGTCAGGGCGTTCCGGTGATCGTAAACGTTTCGGGTCATTCCGTGGATGAATACCGTCGTGTAGTGGAGCGCTTGGAGCGCGAGGGCGCCGTCACCGCCTACGAGATCAACATCTCCTGTCCGAACGTGGACTGCGGCGGTATGAGCTTCGGTATCGATCCCCGGGCGGCGGCTGAAGTCACACAGGCTTGTCGTGCGCTGACGAAACGCCCCTTGATCATCAAGCTCACCCCGAACGTTACCGATATCACCGAGATCGCCCGGGCCTGCGAGGCAGCCGGCGCCAGCGGGCTGTCCCTGATCAATACGGTGGCCGGCATGGCGATCGATATACGTGCCCGCAAACCGCTCTTCGATCGCAAGATGGCGGGGCTCTCGGGCCCGGCTATCAAACCCATAGCGCTGTGGGCGGTCCACAGGGTGTACGGAGCGGTGAAGCTGCCGATTCTCGGTATGGGTGGTATAACAAACGCCGAGGATGTTTTCGAGTTCATGCTGGCGGGAGCCACCGCGGTGGCGGTCGGTAGCCAAAACTTCACCGACCCGCTTTCGGTGCCGAGGCTGATCGTGGAATTTGCAGAGCTGTGCGAACGTGAAGGCGTGAAAAACATCGACGAGCTCATCGGCGGGCTCGAATAAGACGGGGGATCAAGTGATGACGTCGCGGGAGTGTTTTAGGTCTACTTCCGCGGCGGAGGTCGGATAACCGACGGAATCGAGATAAACGGAGGAACACAATGAGTGAGGCAAGAATGAGCGACGAGCAGATCGCTGCGGCATTCAAAGATACCGATGCCATTCGCAAGGGGCATTTCAGATTGACGAGCGGGCGCCATTCCGACACCTATATCCAGTGCGCGCGTGTGTTGGAGCACCCGACGCTGACCATGCGATTGGCGGCGGAGGCCGTCGCGCGCCTGCCGAAAGACCTCGAGATCGACCTGGTAGCCTCGCCTGCGGTAGGCGGCATCCTCTTCGGGTTCGCTGTAGCGGCCGCGTTGGACAAGCCGCTGATCTTCAGCGAGCGCGTGGATGGCAAGATGGTTTTCAGACGCTCGTTCGAGGTGTCCGAGGGCGCCAAGGTGCTCATCGTCGAGGATGTGGTAACCACCGGCGGCTCGGTTAAAGATGTCAGCGACCTGGTCGAAGAAAACGGCGGTTCGGCCGTAGCCGTGGTTTCACTCATTGACCGCGGTGCCGATCCTCTGTTCAGCGCACCGTATTATCCACTTCTACAGCTGATAACCCCCTCATGGGAAGAAGCCGACTGCGATCTTTGCAAACAAGGGGTGCCCATCGATTCTCCCGGCAGCCGCAGGATCAACAAATAGGCGGCCGGGCAAGGGAAGGGGCGTTTCCACCTTTTCTCACGGCACGCATAAAAGAAACGCTACAATGATTACCTATAGTCGGTGAAACAACGGAGGACACCATGTGGAGTTCATGCAACCCTAAAAACGATTCCGATCTCCAGGCCTGTGCCGAATTGGGCAAGTCGTTAAACAGGCTGTCGCAGCCGACGATTCTCACACTTCTGGCGAAAGCCGATGTGCCGATGCACGGCTATATCATAGTTCAACAGGCGGCCGACTCCCCGATGTTCGGTGGTACGAAGCCCGATGCCGCAGGCATCTATCGTACCCTGAAGCGTATGGAGGAGAGCGGATTTATCGTCTCCGAGTGGGAGACCCCCGATGAGGGCTCCGCCAGGAGACTGTATGCGCTCACCGACAAGGGTCGCGAAAGCCTGCGCCGTTGGATCGACGCCCTGGCTTGTTATCGCCTTACGCTCGAAGAGCTGCGCGAAGAGGCCAGCGGGGCGTTGGGCATCGATCTCCCCGAAACCCCTTGCTGCTCGATCTGAAGCCGGAGCTATACGTCTTTCTCCAAAAGAAATAGGTATTCCTTAACGTGAATGTCGCGCTTGTGTAGATTCCGGGAACCCCGGAATGTGTTGTATGTCGCCTCCATGGTTTTGAGGTCGCCAAGGCTGCCGAGATATTCGACGAAGTCCTCGTAAGGGATGAACCCCTCACTGCTGTAGGAAATCAGTAGGAATCGGGCCTTACACGCCGCAATGACCTTGAAGAGCTCCGTTCGTGCAACACCGGGCTGGTTGTAGGGTGAGCGATTCCAGGTTCGCGGTATTCCCGATACCTCGCTGAGGTCCTCGGGCCGCTTATAGGTGGCAAGCAGGTTGAGCATGAAGTAATTCGATCCGTAAGGGTGCTGATTGTACGGTGGATCGAGGTATGCCAGATCGACGGTGGGCAGGCTTTGTGTGACGGTGAGTGCATCGCCTTGCAGTACGGTGGAGCGACAGGAGAACCGTGAAAAAACGGGCAACTCCACATCGATGTTGCCGAGGATGCGTTTGAGGGAGTTTTTTCCCGATCCGCCGAAACAACCCACACCATCGTCGTTTTTGTAAAAGCCTTTGAAGACTCCGGAGGTGTTGGTGTGCACCGAGGCCTGCGAGAGCAGGGGAGCGAGGAAGAATTTCCGCATATCATCCGGGAGGCGACCGATGCTTTGACGGGCAGTGTCCAGAAACTCGGCATTGCGTCGCGAGTAGAAGACGCGCTCGCCGGCATGAATGTCGTTGTCATCCGCCGGTGCGTATATCTCGGCGATAAACCCGTCATGTACCCAGTTCGCCTGTATGTCCCGCCTCAAATCATGGAGCAGTGCCCTGAGTCTTGCAACGAGTGTGGGATCGGCATCGCTGAGATAACACTCATTGACGATTTTGGAGTAAAGCTCCAAATCATTGACGTATATATGACCCGAATGAGCCTTGAGCAGGCGGGATACGACTCCCGATCCCGAGAAGAGATCCAAGGTGACGAGTCGATCCTTGCCGATGGCGCGCGCGACCTCGGTGATGCCGGCCTCGATCATCGGTAGGAGCTGTCGCTTGTTGCCGATGTAGGTGATGAGTTGTTTGGAAAGGTAATCGGGATTTTCCTTGTCGAGACACGCAAGATCGGGTCTTACGTCACCCGTAGCCCTGAAAACCCGTGCCTGCGCGAACCCAACCACATCCATCCTTCCCCATAACGACAGAAGAAGATTATAGGCCAACAGGCGAAAATAGGCCAAGGGTTATGGTGAGGCACGGGCAAGCGGCTTCGGGGCGAGGGGAGATGAAAACAGGCCGAAAACTTCATTTTGAGTTTCCGACCTGCGTAAATGTTGGTAGCCCGTAAGGGATTCGAACCCTCGATCTCCGCCTTGAGAGGGCGGTGTCCTAAACCGCTAGACGAACGGGCCTTACTAATTGCCTGAGACATGCTACAGTACTTCGGCTTTCTATGCAAGCTCAGATTTTTGGCTGGAGTGGAAGGAGTCGAACCCTCACTGACGGAACCAGAATCCGCTGTCCTACCATTAGACGACACTCCAATAAAACCTTCCGGCCGAAGCGACATAAAACATGTCGCCGAGGCGCGGCTACATATCTTATCGAACCTGATAGGTAAGCGCAAGGTAAACGTATGAATCTTTGAACATTTCTTGGGTTATAATCTCTTTTCGTCCAAAAAACACTGATTTCATATCGGGGAGGCAGTATGATCAATCCAAGTGATGTTCTCGTTGTAACAACGGAGTATATACCCGGTTTTCGTATCGTAGCGATGCTCGGTGAGGTGTCCGGGGGCACCAGCCGCTCCAACCACGGTTCGGTTGCGGCTTTCGGGTCGAGTCTCAAGCCTGTGCAGCAGGGAGAGCTGATTCACTTCACCAAGACCGTCGATGAGGCTAAAGACGAGGCGATGATGCGCATGAAAGAGGCTGCCGCGGCCAAAGGCGCAAACGCGATTCTTTCGATGCGTCTTGCCATCGATTCGATTTCGGAGTTGAGCACCACGGCACTCGCTTACGGCACCGCGGTGGTGCTGACCAAAGAATGATGCTATACTGCTGAACCGCTCATCGGGTGCATGAAGTGCCTTGTTCGAGCGGTAAGAACCTTGAGAATTCGCCGTAACCGACGGATTCCCATCTTTTGTATGGGGGCGACTGGTTTCGACATGATAGTTTTGCGAGAGGAAGCATGCGGTGGTCTCCTCGCCACCTTAAACAGGGGTACCGTCAAAAATTAATTGACAAAAAGCAATTTGCACTCGCTGCCTAATAGTGCCGCGACGTCAACTCAGGATGTTCCCCGCTCCTGACGCGACGCCATTTTAGGGGAATGCTCCTGCAGACGTAGACGGTATGCTGTAGGAAAAGATCGAACCGACTAGCAAAGGAACGTTTGTCTGTTGATGTATCCGGCGCGAATCCCAACAACGGACTAAGCATGTAGAAGCTCTCAAGAAGCTGTTATGGACCGGAGTTCGATTCTCCGCGCCTCCACCAAAACGTTCTTACGTAAACTCGTGACAGAAAAAATGTCAGCACAGTTTCCCGAGTCGATTACCGAACTACAAAACCTGCCGATTATTGAAACGGCAGGTTTTTGTTTTTCACCCTTGTCGCGCCTTCTGTCGGCTGTTTTGTTCTGAGATAGCTCTGTGTTGGTTTCGGACATATCGCCGCCGATGCAAGCCGACTCAACGCCTTTTAAGGCGCTTCTTAGCTCAGGAGCGATAAGTACCCCACGACATCGGAGTATCCTGGCACAACGGTGCCATCACCGCTGACGATCATCTTCTCGAAAAAGGCTTGGTTCATCAGACGCTTCTCGAACTCACCCGCTTGTTTATAGGTGTTGGCACAATCCTACATTAAATCCAAAACCTTTGACAGTCTGCTGCGCAGATCGTCCGTATCTGCCGTTAACTGTTTCAGCCTGTTTTCTATGTTTGTCATTGTTTTGGAAATGCGGTTTTGCCCCGACCAGTGGTGGCGACAAGACATGAACCTCCTTATAAACAATCACTAATCAAGCGCCTATCCTCATATGCTATACTAGAACATATGTTCGCTAAAGATATAAAGGAGGGGTAATGCCTAAACAAGAAAATACAATAACCACCATACAGGATACCGCGATTACTATTGCGAAAATTAACTCGGAAGACTACATCTCATTAACCGATATGGCTAAGCTCAAAAATGCCGAGATTCCTGCCACTGTCATATCCCACTGGATGAGCACAAACTACACCATGAACTTCATGGGGGTTTGGGAAAAGATGCACAATG
>DOMT01000178.1:4037-21308 GCA_003509825.1 Coriobacteriia bacterium | reverse complement strand
ACCGTCCCTTTCCCCTCGGAATTCCCGATGCAACAATGCACGAAACGTCTTTTCGGCTCCGAGTGTCTAAACCCTGTCCAGCCACCCGTCATACTCGGGTGCCCTATCGCAAACCGCATCGAAATATTTTGCCTGCAGCTTTTTGGTGATCGGCCCGGGTTCCCCTATCTCACGGTTGTCCACCGAGCGTATCGGGGTGATCTCGGCAGCCGTGCCGGTAAAGAAGACCTCGTCGGCCACGTAAAGATCCGTGCGTACCAACGAGCGCTCCTGCACCTGGTAGCCGAGGTCTCGGGCGATCTGTATAACGGAGTTGCGGGTCAACCCCTCCAGGCAACCATCCGACATCGACGGCGTGGAGATCACACCGTCGCGGATGACGAAGATGTTTTCGCCCGGACCTTCGGCCACATGGCCGGCCTCGTTGAGCAGGATCGCCTCAACGTAACCGTGATCCTGTGCCTCCATATTGGCGAGCCCCGAATTGAGGTAGGAGGCCGACGACTTCACAGCTCCGGGAATGGCATTGGCACTACGCTGACGCCAGGAGGATATGCCTACGGCGATTCCCTGTTCCAGAGCGGTCGAACCGAGATAGGCATCCCACGGCCAGACGGCTATGACCACGTCGATGGGTGCGGTGCGCGGGTTTACCCCCACGGCACCGTAACCGCGATAGGCGATCGGCCGGATATAACAGGACTTGAGCTCGTTGGCCCTGATGGTTGCCAAAGCCGCCTCGGTGAGCTCTTCGGCCGTATAGGAAAGCGGCATCAATACCATCTCCGCAGAGCGCACCATGCGCTTCATGTGATCGGTGAGACGAAAGGCCGCGGAGCCGTTTTCGCTCTCGTAACAGCGCACACCCTCAAACACCGCGGTGCCGTAATGAAGGGCATGTGACAGTACGTGCGTGGTTGCATCCGCCCAGGCGATGAGCTCGCCGTTCTTCCAGATATACTTGCCTTCCTGAATGTCCGCCATAATCTGACCTCCTTGACTCAAGCACCGATACACATGAACAGGTACCGGTCTTTTACTTTCGATATGTGCTATTTATTCGGTGTCGAACACCTTGCTTTTCGGCTCTGAGGGTTTGCCGAACCCCTGCGTATCCATTGTACGTTATTTGTCCGGGCGCTTTGAATCGAACGCCGCCGAATCCGCCTGAACGGAAGCCTCGATTTCCTCCTCGGAATCGTCGATCGACACCTCCCGGTCGGCGTCATCGCGACTATGCACTTCCCCACCGTCTTCTGCTACAGCAACCATCTCACCCATCTCCATGCCCATCTGCGGATGTTTGGTTTTCAGCGCGTAGACGATGAATCCGATTCCGACCGCCACCATGGGCAGACTGAGCACCATGCCCATGGTCAACCATTCGGTGCCCAACAGGTAGCCGATATGCGCATCGGGGAGACGCACGAATTCCACGGCTATCCTGAATACGGCATAACCGATGAGAAAGATGCCGAAGTAGGTGCCGCGATAAAACAGTTTACTGCGTCGTGAGAGCAGATAAAGGATGAGCAGTAGTACGGCGCCTTCCAAAAACGCCTCATATAATTGCGAGGGATGTCGGGGCAGCGCCCCGCCCGATTCGAAGATCACGCCCCAGGGCAGATCCGTCGTCTTGCCCCACAGCTCACCGTTGATGAAGTTTGCGATACGCACCAATCCGAGCCCGATCGGGGTACAGATACCGCAGATCTCGGCAAGTGTACCGATCGGCATCTTGTTGATACGCGCAGAGATGATCGCGCCGATGGCAAAACCTATCAACCCACCGTGAAAGGACATACCTCCCTGTGAGAAATTGAAAATCGATTCGGGATGCTGAAAATAGTAGCCCTCACCGTAAAACAACACATAACCGAGACGACCACCCAAAACGGTGCCGATGATGGAAGCGATCATCAAGATCAGGATGCCGTCGACGGTAAACTTGATCTTCCAGCGCTTGCAGATTTTATAGGCGAGCAGGCCTGCCAGGGCAAACCCGAGAATGTAACCCAACCCGTACCAGCGCACCGCGAACGGCCCTATGGTAAAGGCCACCGGATCGAGCATCTGATAGATATCGTTGAGCATCAGAAATCTCGCCGCTTGGGATAGGGGTTGGTATCGATCTCCTTTATCGCCTGATCGACGGTGTCGATGGTGTCGAGTTGGTTTTTAAAGTACTCGAGCTCCTCTTTGAGCTCGACCGCCGCCGTTTTCAGAGGACGCACGATACCGTACTCGAACCCGTATGCGTCGACGATCAGACTCGATGCGTAACTCAGTGTAGTCGCGTCCGTCACCGCCGGATATCGTTGCGGCTCTGCCGCACTCTCCGCATCCGTCACCGGCTCCGTCGCGCTTATCTTTTGCTGAAAATGACGTTGCATCTCAACGGTCAATTTTACGGTCGCACTGAGATGGATTTTGCATCGGGGGCAGGTGAACTGCATCAACGCCAGATTGGGAGCTAACAACACCACCGATTCGTAATCATCGAAGTCGAAGTTGCAAGCCCCGCAAGCCGGGCAAAGCAGCTCTATACGCATATCTCATCTCCTCAAAACCTATAGTTTCACACAAGCTGTTGTGGGTAGTTTCGTCTCTGCCCACAATGCTTGGGGCATCATCTATTGTAACGCAAGTGCGCGTCCCTTGCCCTGAAGTTTGCAGTTTTCTGTAAATGGTAACGTTTCCCACCGATGCTGTAATGACCCGAATGGGAATTCAGATTCGAGGTGCTTTTTTCAGAAAGAAGCTGCAATGTAGACAGGCTTCCTTGACCGTCGCTGCACGATCCACCGTCGGATCCAAAAGGAGATTGAAGTCGGTTGCCACAAAACGCGTGGTGCGATCGCAGATCGTGTAGCGGCATTCGTTCGGGCACAGCCCGTCGGTACTGGAGGTAAAATGGGGGCAGCGACTCCACATTTCCTCGTCGCAGCCCCGCACTTCCCAACACTTCATGTTGATATCGGATTGTTCCGTAGTCGGTTGAGTCACCCGCACGCTCAAACTAGCCCGCCGGGACGACCTTGGTGATCTCGGGGATCTTGTTCTTCAAAACACGCTCGACACTGTTAGCCAAGGTGAGCTGGCTCATCGGACAACCTTTACAGGCACCTTGAAGCTCCACCTCGACGACACCGTCCTCGGTCACGTTCACCAACGCCACGTCGCCACCGTCGGCCTGCAGGGCGGGACGGATAAGCTCCAGCGCATCTTCAACACTTTTTCTATCGATCATCGAATTCCTCATAACTTTTTGGGCGCATAAGGCGCAGGGCCGTTATTGACGGATTTATTATATCGCAGTAGGCCAAGAGGTATATTCGGAATCTTTTTTGTGATACCTTTTACACTTGGGTTTTACGCTCGATATCTCTCTTGCCGATCCGGTTATAATGGCATGGGCGGCAACGGAATCGGTGGTTCGATGTAAGGGGAAGGCGTTGGGATCGATGACACGGACGACGGCACAAGCGGGGGAAGATGTTTTGGGGTTGGAGAAAAAGGATGTCGTAGCGCGCTGCTCGGCCGGGTATCGCACCATGGAGCACCCAAAATACCGCCCCGCATGGAAGAAAGCGCAACAACTGGACTTTAATCTGGTGCTCGAGGGTGGCGGCTACCGCGGACAGTTCACCTCGGGCGTTCTGGACGTATTTATGGACGAGGGAATCCTGGCCAAAACGGTGATCGGGGTTTCAGCCGGAGCTTTGACCGGCACCTGCTACGCGGCTGGTATGAGGGGACGCACCAACTACCTCAACACCAATTACTGTGATTACTGGCGTTACTTCAGCCTGAAAGCATTGCTGATAAAAGGCGATGTCTTCGATGTGAACTTNNCTTACCTTCGGCAGAATGCTCTACGAGACGGATCCCTACGACTTCGATGCCCTGGCAGAGTCACCCGTTACCATGATCACGGTCGCCAGCGACCTGGAAACCGGTGCAGCCGACTATCACGAACTGCGCGACCTCAAAGCGGAGATGGACTACCTGCGGGCCTCGGCATCGATGCCGCTGGTGTCGCGCATCGTACACGTGGATGGCAGAAAACTCCTGGACGGCGGCATCGCCGACAGCGTGCCGATAGAGTTCTCCAAAGGTCTCGGCGTTAAAAAGCAGGTCGTCATACTCACGCAGGCCGCCGATTACGTAAAAAAGGCCAACACTTCATCCATCCCGCGCTTGTTCTACCGCAAATACCCGAAGTTCGTCAAAGCCATCGCCGAGCGACACATCGGCTACAACCGCACCTATAAGCAGCTGGTCGAAATGCACGACAGCGGCGAGATTTTCCTGATACGACCGCAGGAGCCGGTAACCCTCTCATCGATGGATAGCGACAAACGCAAGCTCTATGCGCTCTATCTCAAGGGGTACCAGGAGGGCAAACGTACTTTGCCCATGCTCAAATCCTACCTGGATCAAACCGGATGATATGATATGGGAGACGGAACACATATGAACACAGATGATGAGGCCCCGGATGCAGACGGGCTGACCGAAGCCGAGTTTCTCGCGCGTTACAATCCGGGAGACTGGCAACGTCCGTCGGTTACGGTGGACATCGTTGTATTTGCCCCCGACGCCGGCACCGATACCGAGGCCGGCGGAAATCGCTCCGGAAAGATTCTGTTGATAAAGCGCGGCGGCCATCCCTGTCTGGGCATGTGGGCGCTCCCGGGTGGATTCGTGAACCCGGACGAAACCCTGGGTCAAGCCGCAAGCAGGGAGCTGCGCGAAGAAACCGGCATCGACATCGATTGCAAACAACTGAAACAGGTGTACGCACTCAGCAAACCCGGCCGCGACCCGCGAACCTGGATCATCAGCGTCACCCACCTCGCCGCCGTGGACGCCCGAGGCGCTTTGATAAACCCCGAGGCCGGCGACGACGCCGCAGAGGCGAAGTGGTTCGATCTGAAGCTCGGAAAACGGGAGGGTCGATACCACCTCCGACTCTCAAACGCGAACATCACATTGGCGGCAACGGTTGAGCGCGACGAAATCACCGGCGAATTCGTGGCAACGGAAAACACCGGCCTGGCATTCGACCACGCGGAAATGATCTGTTACGCATTAGAGAGGGTCGATAGGTTTTCCGATTAAAACGTTATAACGGCTCAATGAACGAGTAAACGATATCGCTCACTTCCAGCAAAATGTCTCGTGGCATAACTTCAATGAATTCGGCTTTACGGGCAACAATATCCACGGTTCTTACCTGATCACAGAGAACCACCCCTTGGGTTTTGGTTCTCCCGTCTAGTTTTGGTTGGGTCGGAATACCCTTGTCGGTATTCGAAATCGGGCAAAGAATAGCCCTTGTATTAAGCAGTCTATTGGCATCCGCATTGCTCAAAACTACCGCAGGGCGTCTGCCCTTCTGTTCATGACCCTTTTGCGGATCGAAATTTATCCAAACTATGTCACCCTGATCAAGAACCGCTCGACTCACCAAAACACCTCATCACCAACGGAGGAGGCGTCGCATTCCGACGACACAATCGTGTAATCAGGGGCAACTCCCGCTTCTGCAAGGCGTTCTTTCAAGGTCTTATGCCGAGGTTTGGATGCCGCCTTCCGGATGACGATACCTTCTCCCTCCTGAATCAGATCCACGGGATCATTTTCCCTGAGACCGACACTTTTCAACAGCGGTTTCGGCAGTCTGACGGCGTTACTGTTCCCCCACTTTTGTATTACACGTTGCATATTGTCTCCCTGCAAGGTTATACATTGTAGATACATATTATCGCAATCAAACATTGATGACAACTCACACCACACGCATCCAAGTATCACGTTGACTGATTGACCCAAACCTTTGCTGCAACCCACTTATCGTCTTGAGCCTCCTGAAGATACCGCACCTGCATTCCTTCAGCCAAATCATTAAAATCAATATTCTCAAGACTGCTGTAGTGAAAAAACCCATTGTTAACGGACGTATCCTCGATAAAGCCATAGCCCTTATTCAGCCTGAGGATGGTCGATTCTCGATACTTCTCCGAATCCGAATGTCGCTCGTTGCTTGCGGCGGCTTGAACGGCTGAGGTTTGAACCTGTTCCTGTTTTCGTGGTGAAACAAACAGGTTGCTGATCAATGCATCCGTATTGCTTGTGCGGGAGTCTATCTTCTCATGCATTGCAACATAATAAGAAACCTCCTCAATGAGCTGTTGAGCCGTTCTTGTCTCCTGCTGCTTGTTGTTTGCATCCTGAAATTGAAAATCCCAGCTCAACAACATAACCTGACTTCCAATCGTATTGAGTTTTCGCACAAGGGGTACGTAGTCCCCGTCGCACGCTACAAGCACCAGAACGTCAAACCGTTTGTAAATCGCAAGCTCATAAGCCTCAAGTGCAAGCCAGACATCCACACCTTTCTCCTGCGGTTTACCTGCTTCATTTTTTAACGGCAGATAGTGCGTTACCACATTTTCATGCATTAAGATATCATCGAACAACCTCTCGCCGTAGAGTCTGTTCGTCTCCTCAGATTTTTTTGCAGAATAACGCCCTCTAAAATAGTGAGCATCAACAATTTGGCAAAGTTTTTTATCATGCCCTGTTGCAGCCGACACTTCATTGCGAATAAAATCATGTAACCCTTTGATCGATATTCGCGCTTTTCTCTTGTGCTCGTAGTTGTAATAATTGCTTACCTTGTAAAAATAATGTCCATCATAGAAGACACCTATTCGCATCAGATTTCCCCAGCTACCATCCATCATACACTCCCTCTCTGCAGATACACCTTATTTTCCTATGTAATTATAGAGCAATTACCGATAAGACGATATGTTCACTTCTCTTTATTTAATTGATAGTCAATGTACTATATCGCTAATTTTCCAAGTCGAGCAGGGGAATTTCCTACAGCCACACGACAGTCGGCGCCTTCAGAAGACCGACACGCCGGACACCGGGTGGGGCGTCTTCGGTTATCCTGTAGTCATGACCCGTGCGGCAGCCCTTGTCGTGGGCGGCGGCGGTTGTAAAGAAAGCGAGATGATGTGAGCAATCAAGCCCTGATCGATGCCATGAGTAAAGTCAATCCCAAGCAACGTGAAGCCATCGAGACCATCGACGGCCCCGTTCTCGTCGTGGCCGGGCCGGGCACCGGAAAGACCCAGCTTTTGAGTCTGCGGGTGGCCAACATCCTCGCAAATCGCGACATCTCCGCAGAAAACATCCTCTGCCTCACCTTTACCGAAGCGGGTGCGGAGGCGATGTCCAAGCGCCTGGCGCGATTTATCGGCAAGGATGCCTATCAGGTGCGCATCAACACCTTCCACGCATTCGCTACCTACTTACGCTCCCGCCACATCGAATACTTCGATCGCTCTCCCTTCGACACCCTGATCACAAGCCTTCAGACCAAAAAACTGATAAGCCGGTTTTTGATGGAGCTTTCGGTAACGGACCCCCTCTTCAACAGGCAAAACGATAAGGGTGTTCCGAGCAACTTAGGCGGTGTGATCGGTTTTATCGGAAAAGTACGCACCTCGGGACTGAGCACGGATGAGCTGCGCGCCATCGTCGGACAGAGCGTCGATACCATCGAGTTCCTCGAAACACACACCGATCTCGCCGCCCGCATGACGCTGTCCGTACCCGGCGGCAAGGATGCGAAAGCCGAGTTTTGCGACGAGCTCAAGGCGAAGGCCGCGATTATTTTCGAGAGCCTGCCGCCGCATCTAACGGAAAAGATCGTCGCCCTACCCGGCAGCCACGAGCCTCTGGGAGATTACCTCGCGCGCACTTTTGCCGAGACCGAATGGTATGAGGGTAAAAACAATGCAACCGCCAACGGCTTCGGAAAACTCCGTGATGCCTACTTCGACAAAAAAACCGGCACCTTCGACCATAAGTTTAAAAAACGCTATGGAAAGATGCTCGCTGCGCTGGATATCTTCGATCGATACCGGCAGCACCTGAAAGAAAACGGGCTTTACGACTTCAACGATATGATATTTGACGCGATTGCCGCGATCGAGAACCATGAGGAGCTCAGGCAGCTTTTGCAAAACCAATACCGCTACATACTGATCGACGAGTTTCAAGACACCAACGGCTCGCAGATGCGCATCGTCGATCTGCTGACCCAAGGGCTTAAGTGCCCCAACATCATGGCGGTGGGCGACGATGACCAGGCCATCATGCGCTTTCAGGGAGCCAGCGTCGCCTTTCTCAAGCAGTTCGAGGAGACCTATGCGGGCACCCGGCGCATCGTGCTTCAAACGAATTATCGCTCCACCCCGGCGCTGGTAAAACTCGGCCAGGATGTCGCCGTACAGATCGAAGGTCGATCCGAAGCCAGTAAAAAAGACAAGGACCTGGTAGCATTCAGACCCGAAACCGGGCCGACGTCGTTTGATGTGTGCTGCTACCCGTCCAAGGAGCTTCAATACTATGAGATCGCCAAATCGATCAGAAAGCGTATCGACGCCGGCTTTGTAAGGGACGCCGCCAACCCCGCCGAGGCGATCGCGGTGCTTTCCTGGAAGCACGACAGCCTGCGCTCGCTCATTCCCTATCTGAAGATGTTCGATATCGACTTCAACTACGCCATCGTCACAACGGTCGCGAAAACCGAGTCCCTACAGGGGCTGTTGGCGAGCTTGCATTACGTATCACACCTGGCAAACGGGGATGTGAAGCGTAGCGATCCGTGGCTACCGCAAATACTGGCCGCACCTGAACTGGGGGTGTCTCCGGGGGAATATGTGCATTTTGCACTCGCCGCCAAAAAGGATCCCGGCGGCTGGACCGCGGCTCTTGCAAAAACCGACTCGACGACACTCGGGGCCATCTCGAAGCGATTATCCCAGCCTGTAAAACTGGCTGCCTGCGCCTCCGCCCACAAAACCATCGTGTTTCTGGCAAAGCCGTTCATCGAGTATTATCAAAGCCGGATCGAACAGGATCCCTTTGCGGCACTGGAGTTCAACTACGGCGTCACGGCCCTACTCGATTTCGCCACAAGTGAAAAAGCGATCGGTGAAAACTCCGACAGGGCGGCTTTTGCCCTTACTTTGGGCGAAGTCATGGAGCTGCTCTCCGAGGCCGAACGATTCGACGAAAACATCAATATACGGGTTCCCGTCTCCCGCCCCGAGGCGATCACGCTTAAAACCGCCCACAACTCCAAGGGCCTGGAGTACGATCTGGTATACCTTTTGGATGCCGACGAAAAAACCTGGCACGGAGCCGGCGGAGGTAGGGCCGAGATAGCTTGCCCCAATATCTACCTCAGCGAGCAGCGTGACGATGACGACATGCGACGGCTGTTGTTCGTTGCCATCACACGGGCGCGAACCGAGCTGGAGATGAGTCTCGGAAGATCGGGTGTCGTGGCCGAACTGCTGGAGCACGTCGAGGAGAAACCGGTCGAACCAGAGCTGCCCGATATCCAGGCACAATCCATGGTCACCTGGCAAGAGCGCTACTACCCCGACGACCACGCCCTGCAGGCCATGGTACATTCGGTACTTGCGGAAAAGCGCATCTCGGCCTCTTTTCTCAACGCCTTTGTGGAGTTCGATGCAGACGATATGCGTGACGGTAGCGGGTTCGTTATCCGACAGGCGTTCGACTTTCCCAGGTCTCCCGTCGCCCACTTTGCATTCGGCACTCTGGCGCACCGCTACCTCGAACTTTATCTGAACCACGTGGTAAAGGCCGGGGATGTGACCCCGAAAGATCTTTTGGCGAAAATTCACGCCGAGGTCGATGCCCTGGATTTCGAGCAGGCCGAACGCGACCATATGCACGAACAGCTGAACCTGATCGCCGAGGTATTCGTCCCTGAAGCGGAGGCGTATCTCAACAAAGATGCGATCGCGGAGCAATGGATCAGAGCCGAAATCGAGGGGGTACCCCTGGTCGGCCGAAGCGACCTTTTAAAGCTCGATCACGAGCGAAAGATGATATGGGTCTGCGACTTCAAATCGGGATCGCCTAAGAACCTGGGAGCCGCCTACCTGCGTCAGCTGGTCTTTTACAAAATCCTCATCGAACAGAGCGGGGAGTGGACCGGCTGGACGGTATCGGGCGGTATGGATATCTTCATAGAACCCGACACGAGCACCAAAGAGCTACACCCGCCGAAAATGTTCAACGTCCCGGCCGAGGACATGGAACATGTGCGCAAGCTCATCAAAACGCTCTATTGGCGCTTACAAAACGCCGACTTCGACACCTCGGCCTTCGATCCGGCCGGGCTCGACAAGAAGGAAATACAGCGTGCCTACGAAAACTGGCTGATCGAAGACTACGAGCGCAGGAGCTGACTCCACCTCACTTCGTCGCCCGCACGAACCGGCACGGAAAACGATCCGGAACAGTTTCCCGTGCCGGAATACAGACGGGGTGGACGACCGGCGGACGCCCACCCCGGATAACATCATCGAATCAGCTTCGACTTACACAGCCTCCTCCCGACGTGAAAGCGCCTTCTCATAATCTCTCGTCCCCACGAAAACTTCCTGCTTATAGGGGTTGCGCTTCAGCTTCTTGGCCCGGTAAACCACATACCCGAGTGCCAAGACGTTGGCCGCCAGCGCAACGATCGAAACCACCAGATTGACATTCGGATCGTTTACCGAGTGCACCGTGAACTGACTGTAATCTAAAAGCCCCGGAAAGCACTGGGCAAACATACACCAGATCGCCAGCGTAAATGCGCGGTTTTGGATCCAGCCGCCCTTGTTCCAAAAAAACGCCGCGATGGTAGGGGCGATCAGCAACGCCAAGCCGCAATACCAGGAGTGTGTAGGCAGNNGGCAGTTGTAGGTGTAGCAAAAGTTCCAGATATCGTAGGAGATGATAAACACCCAGGTCATATCGGGCCACAGCATGTCCTGCTTCTTCTTGGAGACGTAGATACCGAACCAGCCCGTCATCACAAAGATGTTGAGGATGCCGGCGGTGCCGTTTAAAACATTATGCCAGCCACCGTTAAGCAATATGCCCTCGCTGGAGACGAATGAACCTCCCCAGGCCATGATGGCCGACTCGAAGTCGCTGACCACGGCGATGAGAATGTTGATGGCAACGATGACGAACGGAAAACACTTGAACCACTCGGATTTTCCGATCTTGCCCCATTTGTATTTGAGGGCCATAAAACCGATACAGCCGATGGTTGCCGCATAAAGCTTGGCGTAATGGAACCAGCCGTTCATATACTTGGTGGTGGGATTGTCGAGCGCCCACTCCGCGCCTTGTATAGCATTTAAGGTCAGCACGATGAAATAGATGGTCAAACCCGCGGGAAGAACGAGAAAGCAGATCACCCCTCCCAACTTGGAACGTCGGGCGAACTCGTTGATCAGAATCAAACCGACCAACACGACAGCCCAACCAACCCACTGGTAGAGCGCGTTTTCCCCATACACATCGAATAACATGACTAGAGCCTCCTTGTATCACATCCGGGATCGCTCGAAGCGGCCCGTACACTTTTCACTCATTCATCCATGCTTGCTTACTTTACGAGTATACTTCATTTTTGTAACAATTTGTAGACAATTCTGAACTAACTTTGCTATACTCAAATTTATTCATCCTTGCAACGTTATTTTATCAAGTGTGAACTTCTTAGAAGGAGGGAACGAATGGAGAGTAATGAAACGCCCGTCGATTCGTCGGACGAACCACAAGCGTCACCGGAAGAACCACAGACGTCACACCTGCACAAACCACCGAAAAAACGTAGACGAGGATTGTCGTTGCTTATTGTCGGCGGCGTGCTGATCCTAGCGTTCATAGGCGCAGGTGTGGGCTTTGCGGTCTGGCATGAACAGCCGGGGTTTTGCAACACCATCTGCCACGAACCCATGGATACCTACGTGGAAAGCTATTGCAGCGAAAGCGAATTGATGGTCGTATCACATGCGCAGGCAGGTGTTACCTGCCTTCAGTGCCATAAGACGGCGGTAACCGAGCAGCTGGGTGAGGCCGTCGCATGGGTTAAACACGACTTCGAGCTGGACGCAAACAAAAAGCTCAGCACCGTAGGCGTAACGGCCGACGTGAAGCAATGCGGCACGCCAAAGTGCCACGACATGGAGTCCGTGATCGCCGTCACCGAATATTGGGGTGGCGATAAGGGCGTAAACCCCCACCGTTCGCACCAAGGCACCGCCATCGATTGCAGCAACTGCCACAGTGCACACGGAACCTCCCACCTGATGTGCAATACCTGCCACGAATATGATCTGCCGAAAAACTGGGTGAACCCCTGAGTAACCGATTGGAGGAACGATGTCCACAACCAAAACGAAGACCATCTTGGTCACCTGCGGCGCAGCAGTGCTCTCCATCGGACTTTCCGGCTGCGGTGCGGCATTTGAAGGGTCGGGTTCGAAAGACGCGGCGAGTGCCGAGCAGTTGGCGATGACACTGGAAGACCCCTGGGGCAAAACCGTCACCGTCTCTCCGGACAAAATCGCCGAGGGCTCTTTGCAAGACGGTGTTTACAAGGGTACGGGACGTGGCATGGCCGGTCTTATCAGCGTTACCCTCTACATCGAAGGTAACCGGATCACCTGTCTGGCCGTCGAGCAAACGGGCGAGACCCAAAGTGTCGGTGGCTACGAAGCCATCAGGGACGGCGTGTATGCCTCGATGATCGAAGCGGCCCAAGGATCGGAGATCGATGCGATCTCCGGTGCAACCATAACCACTGCAGGCGTGCGGCAAGCCGTTGAGCAGGCCCTCGAAAATGCGGAGAAAGGCTTGCAGGCTCCGCAGACAAACATCGCGGACGAAACGGACGGTGTCATTTCAGCCGAAGGTGCGCCCGACAGCGGCACGACCACGCAATCATCCGGGATAAGTGAGGTTCGGTAATGGATAGAAAAACGATAAGAAAACAAGGTATGTCTCGCAGGGACTTTCTCGCCAAGGCGGCGATATTTGCCGGTAGCACGGCCGGTGCCTGTGTGGCGGGCAGCGCGCCCGCCCTGGCCGTGGAGCGAGGTTTCGTCGGAGACTGGTCGGCCGACGGTTCCACCGAAGTCGAGATCACCGCAAGCAGCGAAAGCAATGCCTCCGCCAGCGACGGCACCTACCGTGAGCTCAACGGAGCAACCTTTCCGGCAAACGATGCCACCCCCATAAAACCCCGCCCCGTTCCCACGAAGTGGGATGCCGAATGCGATATCGTCGTCGTAGGTGCGGGAGGCGGCGGACTCAACGCCGCGGCACGCTCGGCCGAACTCGGTGCCGAAGTCATCTGTATCGAAGCCATGGGGCTACATGGCGGCAACGCCCAATCCGCAGGAATGTGCGGTATCCTCGGTGGGCTCTCCATGCAGGAGAGCAAGCGTTTCGCTTTTCCCAGCTACCCCTTCGATCCGATGAAACTCACCGCCTGGGCGATGGACGAGTATCACTACGCCGCCGACCCGCAGCTGATCTACAAAATAGCCGAGCAGGGCGGCCCGTGCCTGGACTGGATGGCCGACTGCGGCGTGCAGTGGCGCCTCGGTGAAGTGCCGGTTTACGTGGCACCGAAAAACTCCACCCTCGACCACCACGTGCTCAAGATGAAAGACGCCACGGATGCCATGTTCAGCTACGGCATCAGGCATGGTGTCGATTACCGTTTCCAATGCCCGGCCAAGGCCTTGGTGCAAGACAGCGAGGGACGCATCGTCGGCCTGGTCGCCGCAGAGAAGTTCGAACGTGAGATATTCATCAAAGCCCGTCATGCGGTGATTCTCACCGCCGGAGGATTTTGCAACAATAAGGCGTTGCTGGAACGCTATATTCCCACTGCGGCCATGGGCTGCGCGTCGAGCTACCTGATCGGTGGCGAAACCGGAGAGTGCTTCCGCATGGGACTCGGCGTGGGCGCCGATGTGTCGGGATTCAACAGCTCGGCTTCCTTCGACGGCGGTGTCGACTGGCAGGCCGACGGCGGTACCTGGGCGCATTTCCTCTACGACGGCATGACCCAGCTGTCACGCCAGCCATGGCTGACCATCGACCGCTGCGGCAACCGGCTGCGCTTCATGGATAGCCGCGTGGGTGAGGACGGCGCGAACGCCATCTATGCCCTGGGAGATCTGGCCACCATCCAAATGACCCCTCCCGGACACCGCAGCTACATCGTCTTCGACTCCAAATACGAGGAGTACCTCGCAGGATTCGGCCAGGAACATTGCCGTAAACTGCTCACCCCCGATCTGGAGCAGATCGAGAAGGTTCCCGAGCATTACCGCGACTGGCGGCACGGAGTGCAAGATGCCCTCAAGGCCGATGTGCTCAAGAAGCGCGACAGCCTCGAAGAATTGGAGCGTGATCTCGGCCTGACAGAAGGTATACTCACCGAAGCCGTCGCCCGCTGGAACGAAACCTGTAAGCGCGGCGAGGATGACTTCATGTATCCCCTACCGCCTGAATGGCTGCACGCCATCGCAACGCCGCCTTACTACGGCTGTCGCATCGGCGGCAACCTCTACGGTACCAAGGCCGGGCTGCTCATCAATCCCGATATGCAGGTGATGGGCACCGACGGCAAGGTGATTCCCGGGCTTTACGCCGGTTGGCATACCGCAGGCGGTGCCTGTGGCGAAAACAGTTATATCGGCGATCCGATCCTCGGTTCGCTCATGGGCGATGTGGGCCTGGCGTTTTGCGGCGGTTATCTCTGCGGAACATCGGCCGTCGAGCATGAGATGGCGGGTGAGTGACATGACACGGCAAAATGCCTCCTCCGAAGTGCTGCGCCCCTACGCGGCCCTGTTTTCGGTCGCACTGATCGTCGCGGTGCTCGCCCGACTCGGCCTGCTTGCCATGGATCTCACCGGCACGATCTCCTACGATTATATCTCCACATCGCACGTTCCCATTCTCGATGTGATTTGCTCCATCCTCACCGGCTCCACATTCGTGGCCTTTCTCTTCGTTGCGGGATTGGCGTTGACGATATCGTTGACGGGAGTTCTGCTCTACGCGCTCCTCTTTTACAGGCGTCTTGAAAACGCAGACACAAAGGCCCGCCCCCTGTGCGCCTTTTTCTGCGGTTGGGCCACGGCTCTTTGCGCGCTCGTTTGCGCACTCATCGTCGTCAGCGGAATCCTCTCAGCGGTTCAGATAGGCTCCATGAGTTCCAAGCTCCCCGGGTTTGTAGCGCTCGTCGTTGCCCTCATCGTTTTCGCGGCCTTCCTCGGAACATTGTCGGCGGCATCATCGCTTACCCTCTGTGCCTGCATCGCCCGGGCAAAGCAAGGCAAGGGGTTGTATCGGAGCTTGATTGCGGCTGCTGCGATCTGCGGCATACCGGTAACGGTGTTGACCGTCGGAATCTTTTCTTCGATCAATACCTCGGCGATCAATCTACCTGCAACGGGAGGCTGGTTCGCTGCCGCCCTGGTAGTGAATATCGCGATCATGGCGATAGCAACAACGCTCGTCAAACGATCCGATCGGTAGAAGGCACCGGTTTATCGATCGAGCATCGGAGTGTGGATCGGCGGCCTGCGGATAATACTTTACGCCACATCGGACACGGAGTGCTATCCGATGGGCTTCAGGAGGCTGAGCGCGGCTTTACGCTCGGCCTCCTCTTTTTCCCTCAGTTGGGCGATAACCACATGACCGACCTGGGCGATGGCATGGCGCTGCTCACGGTTGAGATTCTTCCACAGATAATTGCGGGCCAGGGAGTCGATGGTGTCGGAGATGGCTTTCTGTTTGTGTTTTCCCGTCTCGGTGGCGGCCAGAAAAACCGCCTTTTTGTCGGTGGGGCTACCCAGGCGCGTGGCAAATGCGCGGGATACCAGCTGATCGGCCGCACGCGCGATCGTCGGTGGCGTCATGCGGAGCTGATTGGCTAAATCAACACTACGCAGCGGCATATCGAGTTCACACATACGCTGCAGCACCCGGTATTCGTTGAAGGAAACGCCCGCCAAACGACGTAAGGTAGCCTCGAAGGTTCTCCGTATCAACTCCAAAGACACCAGGGCGCGCGAAGCGGGAAAGCGACTGACGGTTTCTTCGGATATCGGGGGATCGATGTGTGCACCTGCGATGATCGATGCCTCGAGAATGCTGCGAAACACATCGTTTTGTGTGGGAAAGGTCGCATAGAGCTGCTCGATGATACTCTTATTCACACCGTCTGCATGCTCCGTACCCGCTTCGGTGATACGCACCAACCGCACACGGCCGTCCCCTTCATCGCTTTTAGTCCTTTGCACGAACCCCAAACCTTCGAGAAGACTGATGATGTGGGAGACCACGTTCGGTTTCACGTCGAGCTTGAGCCCGATGTCGGTCTGGCTCAAGCCCTTCTCCCCTGCGGCGAATGTTTTGATAAGCGCATGATATTGTGTGATGTTCAGCGAGCTCACGGAGGTAAGCCCGTTCTTCAGCGCGCTGTGCGCCATATCGAAGGCGATCAGATAGGTTGAGTCCAGCTCAAGATCATCGAGCCGCTCCGTATTTCCCCGTGCTCCGGATATCATGTGTTTTCCTATCTCCCCATATTACCTAGATCATTGTACCTCGTAGTTCGAGCGTGGCAACGAACCGTAACGAGTCGTGAGGCAAAGGATCGTGCGAGCGGCCGGTAAATGTGCTAATTTAAGTGTATATATTAGCTCAAATATTCAAAGTTATTCGCATTTTCTGACGGTTTACTTTACATTCCCGTGCTATATTACCTCAATGCAATAGCACATTCCTTGCAAGGCACAAATGCTTGTTGCAGCGCGCACATATCAGATAACGTAAAGGCACAGAAAGGAATAAGCATGCTCATAAATAGAGCAAAACGCATTATTGCGGGAATGCTTGCCGTCCTCCTGATGGTATCCGGAGGCATGCTGGTTGCACCTCCCGACTCACGCGCCTATGCTGCGGAAAACGATCGGATCGCCGAATCGTATGAAGAGCAGAGGCAAAAGGCGAAAGCTCCCCAACTTCGCAACGTCATGTACTACGGGGACTGGTCCATCTGGGGCGGACAGGGCNNCAGGGCAACTTCTACCCCAAGGGTATTGCCGGAGATCAACTCACCCATCTGAACTATGCATTCATCGATATGGATGCAAACGGAAACCTGGTCTACACCGACCCCGATGCCGCCGTTGCCGCCGATAACGGCTACGGTGCGGGGTGGTCACAGATCAACTCCGGCCTGATCATGGCCTTCCAGCAACTGCGTGCCGAAAACCCGAATCTTAAGATCGGTGCCTCTTTCGGTGGTTGGTCCAAATCGGCCGACTTCTCACG
>DOMT01000178.1:354-4003 GCA_003509825.1 Coriobacteriia bacterium | reverse complement strand
TCGACATCGACTGGGAGTACCCCAACTTCGTGCGTCAGCCCGATAAGTGCGACAATAAAAACGATGAGGGCACACCGTACTCCACCCCTGCGGACAAGGAGAATTTCGTCACCCTACTCCGTGAGACGAGGGCAGCGCTCGACACCCTCGGCAAGGAAGTCGGAAAGTACTATGAGCTTTCTGTGGCACTGCCTGCCAACAAGAAGAAGGTGGACGCCGGACTTGACGTAGCCGGTATCTTCTCGGTGGTGGACNNGGTGGACTTCGCCAACATCATGACCTACGACCTGCGCGGAGCCTGGGATGACACCTCCGGACACCACACCGGACTCTACCCCAACTCCCATGAGACCATGAAGGGCGACAACCTCTCCGTATCGGAGTCCGTCGATTACTTCCTGCAGCAGGGCGGCATCCCCAACAAGATCGTCGTCGGCGTAGCCTTCTACAGCCGTGGTTGGGAAAAGGTCGTCGGTGGCACGGATCCCAACAATCCCGGGCTCTTCGGCCAAGCCCAAAAGATCTCCAAGGACGCCGACCAGACTCCCTCCTACGGAGCCCGCAACGAGATTCCGCTGACCCATGGTGACCAGGGACGCTNNGACGCTCGAGCGGCCTGTGGTCACAGCGCAACATGAGCAAGCTCACCCAGACCTACCCCGGACTCAAGGAGTACTGGGATGATGAGGCTCAGGCGCCCTACATGTACGACAGCAACAGCGGCGCCTTCTTCACCTACGATAACGCCCGTTCCATTCAGGCAAAGGCCGACTATGTGAAATCCAAAGGTCTGGGCGGTCTCATAACCTGGATGGCCTCGATGGATGCACCGTCGGGTTCAGGCAAGCGTGACACCATGACCAAGGTGATGAAAGAGGCCTTGTTCGGTTCCGCCCCGCTTACCCAACGCACGATCAAATACGCCGACATCAACGTCTCCGTCAAGATCGAAAACACTTACACCAACACCTCCTGGATCCCCGAGAAGGATCGCCACGGCTACAAGATCGTCGTGAGCAACAACGAGGTACGCAACGAATCCGGTGTGGTCGGGTCGGTTCAGGCTCAGCACGTCACCGGCAAGTTGCCCAAGTTCTATATCAAGGGAAGCTTTGGTAAGGGCAACGGCGACTACGGCCCCTACACGGTGTCCCAATCCAACGGCTACACCGTCGTAGACTTCTCCAACGCCTACCAGGGTGCAAACATGCTCAAGCCCGGTGGTTCGCTGTCCTTCAGCCTCAAAGGCCAAGCGCCGATCGAGGACATGTACATGACCCAAAAGCTCATGAAGGCAGGTCCCGAGGTCGCCAAGCAGCAGCTGATCGGTGGCAGCGTCACGCCTCCGGCTCCCGAGCCCAAGCCCGATCCCAAACCGGATGTTCCGGTCGCCAAGACCGTGTTCTCGGGCATCGGAGATATGACCATCAATATCGGTGATGCCTTCCATCCCCTGGCCGGTGTAAAGGCGCAGGATAGCGTTGACGGCAACATCACCCCCAAGATCAAGGTCACCGGCGAGGTCAACAACATCAAGCCCGGCACCTACGTGCTTGTCTACTCCATAACCAACAGCCAGGGCACGGAGACGAAGGCTCAGCGCACCATCACCGTTCGCGCGGCGGAAGCCAAGCCTCCCCAACTCACGGTGCATAGGCCCAACAGCTATCTGCAAGAAGGCGACTCTTATGATCTGATGTACGGCGCCAAAGCCTACGACGAGGTCGATGGTGACATCACCTCGAAGATCAAGGTCACCCCCTCCACCTTCGACACCTCGGTGGCCGGTGACTACACCTTCACCTACACGGTAACCAACAGCAGAGGCAAAACCGCCACCGAAGTGGTGAAGATCACCGTACTGCCCGCTCCGGTTCCGAGGCTCGAAGTACCCGGTGATATCACCATCACCGTCGGCGACGCCTTCGATCCGATGGCAGGCGTGGATGCAGGGGACCAAAACGACGGCAACATCACCGCCTATGTCGTTGTCTCCCCCGCCAAGATCGACACCTCCAAACCGGGCACATTTACCCTCACCTACTCGGTGAAAAACAGTAAAGGCAAAACCGCCACGGCTCAGCGTGTCGTGACCGTAATCGCCAAAGAGGAGCCCGCCAAACCGCTCACCCCCCTCTCTCCTGCCGACTTCGGCGTGGGTAAGGGCGTGGAGTGGCCCAAGCAGGTATTCGCACCCTTCGTCGACATGACCGCATGGACGACCGATGCCGCATTTGCCAACTCCGGAGCCGTCAACCTCAAGAAGATCTCCGAGGACACCGGCACCAAGTATTTCCATCTCGGATTCATCCAGTCGCTCGGAAAAGTGAAAGACGGCAAGCTCGCTTGGGGCTGGGGACAGTTCGAACTCAACGAGGCGAACAAGGACAACCCCGCCTACAAAGAGCAGTACAACGGCATCAAAAAATCGATTCGTGAATTACGCGAGGCGGGCGGAGACGTAAGNNCGGTGGCGCGAACGGCACGCCGTTCTGGAGAACCACCCAGGACGTGACCGTACTCGCCGACACCTACCGTGAGCTGATCAAAGGCTACGGCCTTACCAGGATCGACCTGGACATCGAGGGCGGATCCAACGGCGACTACGCAAGCAACGTTGCCAACGCCAAAGCCCTTAAGATCGTACAGGCCGAAACCGGCGTGCAGATCAGCCTCACCCTGCCCGTCATGGACTTCGGTTTGACGGCAAACGACAACAAACTGCTCAGGGCTTACCTGGAGCAGGGTGTGGATATCGAAATGGTCAACATCATGGCCATGTGCTACGGTGCTTCGGTGGGAGATTACGCCACCGCATCCATCAAGGCCATCGATAACACGCAAAAGCAGGTTAAGGCCGCTTATGCGACCTACGCAAAGACCAACCTGACCAACGAGCAGGCCTACGCGAAAATCGGTGTGACCACCTCGATCGGTTTTGAGTCGGGTGCACATCCGGTATTCACCACGACGCAGCAAAAGCAGGTCTTCGATGCAGCCGTTGCCAAGAAGATCGGCATGGTCTCATTCTGGAGCGTCAACCGCGACGCTCTGCTGCAAAAGAACTCCGGCGTGAAGGCACGCTATGAGTTCACCGACATCTGCAAACTCTTCGGAACCGAGCAGCCGGTAGCACCGAAGCCGGATCCCAAACCCGATCCCAAACCGGAACCGAAGCCTGACCCCAAACCCGAGCCTAAGCCCGATCCTAAACCGGAGCCCAAACCCGAGCCCAAGCCCGATCCGCAACCCTCCGCAGACACCTGGTCGGCAGCCAAGACCTATGTAGCCGGCGACATGGTTGTCTACAAGGGAAAGACCTTCAAGGCCAAATGGTGGGTAAAGGGTGATAACCCCGAGAAGGGTTCCGCCTGGGAGCAGGTTGTGGCCCCCAACTCGGACGGTAGTGTAGATTACATATCCGGCAAAGCCTACACAGGCGGCNNCCATCGTCAAATACGACGGCAAGAACTACAAAGCCAAATGGTGGACGAACAAAGTCCCCGGAAGCGACGACAGCTGGCAGGCGCTGCAGTAGTCTGATGTCCTTCCCGATCATCCATTCGGACTTTCGGTAACAGCGAAGACCCCACGGCAACAAATCGCCGTGGGGTCTTTTTCTTGCAAGCCCTCTCACGCCCTACAGGCA
>DOMT01000178.1:0-332 GCA_003509825.1 Coriobacteriia bacterium | reverse complement strand
CTCATCCATATCAATATCCAGCCCAAAAGAATTGCTTATTTTCAAAGTAACGAAACCGTGCAGGTAGCTTCTCAATGCGCACACTACATGTATTTGCTTTTCGCTGGTAAAGCCGTATCTTCCAATTACCTTAAGCATCAAGCCGACAATATCAGTTGAATACTTGAGTAACCCTTCACCGGTTGCATACGTAGTCCCCTTCGTTAACCAAAGTGCTATGCAATAGAGTACTTGTCTGCGCTTTCAGCCCTGTAAGAAACCAGGATCTTATACAAAAAAAGAGCTCCGCCGGGAGCTCTCATGAAACAAAAAAAATACCCACCGTGTGCGCA
>DOMT01000081.1 GCA_003509825.1 Coriobacteriia bacterium | reverse complement strand
CAGATCCATGTCATAGGGCTTCTCGATATAGTCGTCGGCACCCAAGGTGAGAGCATTGAGTTTGTCGTCTTTGGCAACGCGCGCCGACAACACGATGATCGGTGTGTTCTGCGCCTTATGGATGGCATCGCAAACGGCAAACCCGTCCATGCCCGGCAACATGATGTCGAGCAACACGATGCCCACCTCGTGCTCCCGCGCAAACCGCAAAGCCTCCTCCCCCGTCACCGTCACTTCACAGGAATAGCCGGCCCTACGGATGAAATCCCGTAGCAAACCGGCTATCTCGGCATTGTCTTCCACAATGAGCACATCGGTCATTAAAACTCCCTGATCCAGACCTTACGCTGCATATATTGTACTCCAAGAAACCGGCGCAAAATCGGATCGTCGCAGGAAACCACAGAGTGTCGATTATCAGGTACATACATAGCTGCACGCCACGAAAAAAGCGCCCCGATCGGTTTCGGGGCGCTTTCGGATGATCGGAGATGATCCCCTACATCTTTTCAGCCGATCTTACTCCGCTTTGGCGGGTTCCACTTTACCTACCGGATCGCCGGTGATTTCCTCGTCGGTGAGGTAGCAGGCCGGATCGGCACCCCAGAGGTCGCCCGTTGCAGCTTCCGAACGCACACGAAAGTTGCCTCCGCAGATGTTGAGCCAGCGGCAATCGGCACACCTGCCCTTGACGAACGGACGCTTGTCCTTAAGACGGAACATCAACTCGGACTGCGGCGTTTCACGCGATACATCGGTCCAGATCTCGGAGAACGGACGATCCTTGACGTTACCCAGCGAGAAGTGACGCCAGAATTGATCGGGATATACCTCGCCGTCCCAAGACACGCAGGCGATACCGTTGCCGGACGAGTTACCCTGGTTCCACTCCAGCAGCTGCATGACTTCGGCGGCACGCTTGGGGTCTTCTTTCAAGAGCTCCATGTAGACAAACGGAGCATCGGCGTGGTTATCCACGGTGAGGATCTCGGGCTTTTTACCGGCGTCGAAGCGGGCTTTGGTGAGATCCATCAGGTGACGCACCACCTCACGCGTCTGCTCGTGATCCAGGTCCTCGTTCATCAACTCGGAGCCACGACCGGTGTAGACCAGGTGGTAGAAGCAGGCACGGTTGATATCTTCGCGATCCATGATCTCGAAGATCTCATCGATGTCTTGATAGTTGCGTTTGTTGATGGTCATGCGCAGGCCCACCTTGATACCGGCGGCCTTGGAGTTGCGGATGCCTTCGATGGACTTGTCGAAGCTGCCCTCTATACCACGGAACTTATCGTGGGTCTCACGGCCGCCGTCGAGGGATACCCCCACGTACGACAGTCCCACCTCGGCAAACTCCTTGGCGCGCTCGGCGGTGATCAGGGTTCCGTTGGTGGAGATAACCACGCGCATACCCTTGCTCTTGGCGTAGTGCATCAGTTCGAGCAGGTCGGGGCGCACCGTGGGCTCGCCGCCTGAGAACAGTAATACCGGAGCACCGAAGGCCGCGAGGTCGTCGATCATCTTCTTGGCGTCCTCGGTAGTCATCTCGCCTTCGTACTTTTTGTTCTCCGAACCCGCATAACAGTGCACGCACTTGAGATTGCAGGTCTGGGTGCAGTTCCATACCACCACGGGCTTTTTGTCGCGAGCGAATTGCAGCATCTCGCTGGGCAGATCCTTCGACATGCGGTTGTAGCGCAGCACATCCGCAGGCTCGACGGCACCGCAGTAAAGCTTGGAAATTCCGATCATAGTGTTGTTCCTCTCAAATCATCAACGAGCGCACGGACCAGGCCGGCGATGGTGTACTCCTGTGCTTCTATCTTTACGTCCAGCCCCAGCTTACGGGCCGTGTCGGTTGTTATCGGTCCTATGGAGGCAACGGTGGTCTGCGCCATCAGGCGCAATGCCTCCTGCTCGCCCACCTTGCCTGCGAGAATCGCCATGAAGTTGCTCACGGTGGATGATGAGGCGAAGGTGATGGTGTCGATCATGGCACCCTGCAAACGCTCCACCAGGTCGTCGACGGCGTTCTCGTTTTCCACCACGGTCTTATAGACGGACGCGACGGTTACTTCCACACCGGCCGCAGCCAACCCCTCGGGTAGCACCTCACGGGCCTCGGTGGCGCGTGCCAAAAGTACCTTGTCCCCGGCTTTGACACCGGCCCCTTCCAGCGCCTCGAGCACACCTTCGGCCTTATATTCACCCGGCACGATGTCGGCGACGATACCGTATTCGCGCACCTTGTCGGCGGTGGCGGGTCCGATCGCAGCGACCTTTACACCCCCGAGAGAGCGGCTGTCCTTACCGGTAAGACCCAAGCGGCTGAAGAATCCCTCGACACCGTTTACACTGGTAAAGATGGCCCAGCTATAGCTGCCGAGATCGGCGATGGCATCGTCCAGAACCTCAAAGCTATCGGGATCGACGATCTTGATGGTGGGAAACTCGAAGACCTCGGCGCCTTTGTCCTCCAGCACCTTGCTGAGCGCACCGGCCTGGGTGCGCGACCGGGTGACCACGATCTTTTGCCCCAGCAGTGGCTTATCCTTTTCAAACCAGGCGATCTGCTCGCGCAGCGCCACCACGTTGCCCACCACGATGATGGCCGGTGCCTGAAAGCTCACCTTCCGTGCCTCTTCGGCGACCTCGCCCAAGTTGGATACCAGCACCTCCTGTGCGGGCGTGGTACCCCAGCGAACCAGCGCCACGGGGGTATCCGCAGGTTTGCCGTTTTCGATCAGCTTGGCGGTGATGAGGTGTAAAGACTTGATACCCATATAAAAGCAGAGCGTGTCGATGCCGTGTGCCAGATGCTTCCAGTCGATGGCCGATTCATCCTTGGTGGGATCCTCGTGACCGGTGATCAGAGCCATGGAGCTCGCCACCTTGCGGTGCGTTACGGGGATGCCCGCATAGGCCGGCGCAGCCACACCCGAGGTTACCCCGGGAACGACCTCGAAGGCGATTCCTTCCGCGGCCAAAGCCAAAGCCTCTTCGCCGCCACGCCCGAAGACGAAGGGATCACCACCTTTGAGACGGGCCACCTTGGATACGCCGTCCTGTTTGGCCTTCTCAACGATGATGGCGTTGATCTCCTCTTGGGTCACGTGGGCGGTAAAGCCCTTCTTGCCCACGAAAATCAGCTCGGCATCGGGATTGGCGTATTCAAGCAGACGCCGATTGGCCAGATAATCATAGATGATCACCTCGGCGTCCTGCATACATTCCTTACCTTTGAGCGTAAACAGCCCCGGATCGCCCGGCCCCGCTCCTATCAAAAACACCTTTGTGTTTGAAGCCATGTTATTCCTCTCAGTACAGCGGAGTGACCGAACCGTCATCTCCCGCTTGTGCCCTTACGCCTTCCAATATCTCCGCTGCCCCTAAAGCGAACAGGTCGTCCACCACGTTTTGCGCCAACTTCATGGAGGCAGCAACCGCACCGACCGCCTCGGCACGAAGCACCCTGCCGCCGTCGGTGGTGGCCACCATGGCGTTGATCGTGAAGGTATCGTCCTCGATGGAGGCGTGGGCTCCGATAGGCACCTGGCAACCACCCTCCAAGACCCGCATGACGTGACGCTCGGCCAAAACACAGAGTTCGGTCTCACGGTGCGACAAAGCGCTACAGCGCTCCAAAGTCAGCTCGTCGCCCTCGCGAACCTCAAGCGCCAGCGCACCCTGCCCGACGGCCGGCGTCATGATGTAGGTGGGGATGATGGCCGCGATGCGGTTTTGCCACCCCAAGCGGTTGATGCCGGCGGCAGCCAATATCACCGCATCCAGCACGCCTTCCTCCACCTTCTTGATACGGGTGTCGAGGTTTCCGCGCAGCTGCACCAGCTCAAAACCTTTATCCAGAGCGTAGAGCTGAGCACGACGACGCAGCGAACCGGTGCCGATACGAGCACCTTCGGCCAAATCGTCGAGTGACGTGATCCCGGCGGGAGCGATGAGCGCATCATGGGCGGGCACACGCTCCGGAATCGGGCCGAGCCTCAAGCCNNCCCTTCGGGAAGCTGCATGGGCACATCCTTCATGGAGTGCACGCATAAATCGACCTCACCGTTTGCCAGCGCGACCTCGAGCTCCTTGGTAAAAAGCCCCTTGTCACCGATCTTGGACAGTGCAACGTCTTGGATGATGTCACCTTGGGTTTTGATGATGACGACCTCGACCTCGAGACCGGGGTTGGTCTGCTCGAGAATCGCCTTGATATGGTTGGATTGCCACAGCGCCAACATGCTACCGCGGCTGCCGATCTTAAGCTTCGCGCTACCCGGCATGTTTCTCCTCTCTATGAACACCGGCAGCGTGCCCGGCTCTCGTTTTCGGAGGGGCTGCCACAACGGCAACCGCCTTACGATTCAAATGTTGCTGACAGGCCAAAAGCCCCTTGCCGCGCAGCAGCGCGTCTTTGTGTTTGGGACAGTGGTCGCAATCGTTATTGCAGGCGATACGCCCCTCGGGATTGGAGTCGAGCCCGAAGAGAAAACGGGCGGCCTCCGTGATCTGATAGGCGTCGGGGTTACTCGCCTGCTGATTGAGACGCGCCGTCGGCCCGTGTAGGACCTTTTTGATGATCGCGTTGGCCATGGCCTCCAAAACCTCGCGCTCTTTATCGCCGGCAGACGGCAAACGCTTGAGTGCCCGCTCCACCTCCGCCTCCGCAACATGATCGGCCTTTTGGCGGATCTGAGCCACCGTCGGCTTAACCGACAGCGCCTGATACCAGGTCTTAAAGCCCTCAACCTCTTCCAAAACGATCAGAGCGGCCTTCTCGGCCTCGGCCTTGCGCTCCTCGCGGTGGAGCTCGACGATGCCTTCGAGGTCGTCGATGTCATAAACATACACGTCACTGATGTTATTGCAGGCGGGATCGATATCACGCGGCAAGGCGATGTCGATCAAGAGCAGAGAGTGACCACGATGCTGCCTACGGGCCTTTTTTACCATGTCGGGCGAAATCACATAACCGGGCGCGGCGGTTGAGGAGATGACGATGTCCACCTCCGCCAGATGCTCACCCAAATGCTCATAGGCGATGGCCTGGCCGTTGAAACGGTCGGCAACGTCTTTTGCCCGCGAGAAGGTTCTGTTTGTAACCATCACCGACTTAACACCCTGCTCGAAGAGATACTGTGCGGTGAGTTCGGACATCTCGCCGGCACCGACGATGAGGATACGGCGACCCTCGAGATCGTCGAAGACCCTTTTAACCAGCGTCACCGCAGCGGTGGAGATGGAGACGGAGTTGGCACCGATCTCGGTGGAAGAGCGCACCCGCTTGCCCACCAACAAGGCCTGACGGAAAAGTTGGTTGAGCATGTCTGTGGTGGCGCTTGCCGCCTCGGCCTGCTTATAGGCGTCGCGGATCTGCCCCTGTATCTGCGCCTCTCCGAGCACCATCGAATCGAGCGAACTCGTTACCTCGAAGAGATGGTTGACCACATCCTCACCGGATTTGATGTAGAGGTGCGGCTCCAGCTCCTCGGCGGGAATACCGTGCGTATCGGCGATGAAGTTCACCACGGCGTTGGAGCCGATACCCACCGAGAACGCAGTGATGTAAAGCTCCGTACGGTTACAGGTGGAGACGATAACCGCCTCCTTTACACCTTCGTAGGAGATCAGGTTTTCAAGCGCGCCTCGCAAAACGGGTTCGGGGAAGGTGATTTTTTCGCGCACCTCGATACTGGCCGTTTTATGGCTCAGTCCTACCAGCACTAAATTCATAAGCTTACACCTGCCCTTTCATAGGTGTTCGGCTTTTCGGACGAAGTCGTAACCGTCTCCCCGAACGGCACGACCAACTCCTCATATAAACCCTCGATATCGAGGGTTTCCCCTGCTGCCACACGCTCGTAGAGATCGGAGGCGGCCAACATCGAAAAGATCGGCTTGTGTTCCTCCTCACCACCGGGCACACGCTCGAGCACGAGAGCACGTAGCTCTCCTAAGAGTGAAACATAGGTGCCCCACTCCTCGCCGTAACGCTCGCTGAGTTCGCGACGCAATTTCTTGGCCACGGTCGGTGCGGCTCCCGATGTGGAGATGGCTATCTGAAGCGGCCCTCGCGCTACGATGGAGGGCACGTAGAAATTGCAAAGCTCCGGAGCGTCCACCACATTCACCAGTCTACCGTGGCTTTTGGCCTCCTCGAATACCTGCGCATTCAGCGCCTGGTTATCGGTAGCACAAATTACGAGAAAGGCATCCTTCAAATCGCCCGGACAATAGGCACGCTGCTCGTAGACCACGCTCCCCTCCTCCACAAGTTCATGGATGCGCGCGGTTGCCTCAGGTGCGATCACGTTGACCTTGGCACCGTATCTGACAAGCGTCTCGATCTTGCGCTCGGCCACGTTACCGGCACCGATAACGAAGACTTTCTGCCCGCTCATGTCTGCAAAGAGCGGGTACTTGGGATTTTGATACGTCATAGTATTTCCTCCGGTTAACCTAACATCGGAAGGATGGCCGAGAGCACCGTCAGTATCAGCACCAGTACGGCGTTGACGACATAGGTCTTCGCAACGGTGCCTGCCGATGTACGGGTGATGTAGGACTGCGCCAACACCACCAACGATACGGCCAAAACTATAAATGACAGTATGATGCGCGGTGACATCCACCAGGTGGGACTGATATCGGGAGTGCCCATGGCCCTAACGATGCCGAGCAGGATGCCGAGCAAAAAGATAGGCAAACCGATAACGATGGTGCGACGCATGACCTTCTTGAGAAACGAAAGCCCCGGAAGTCTGCTCTCCACCACGTCGGCACTTTTTCTTTTGATCTGCCGCTCCTGATACAGCAGCATGATGGCGCTGGCGCCACCGAAGATGAAAATCGCCGCAGCCACAAAGTAGGCGACGATGTGCACCACGAGCAGCGGCCAATCCTTATAAACCGCATTGCCGCCGTCCGGCGCAACCGCCGCGCCGAGCTCCCAGGCCATCACCATGGCGATCAAAACGATCGGCACGATGAAGGCGCCGTACGTGCGCCGACGGGTGATCTTTTCGAAAATGAAATACACGACCATGACGGACCACGATGCCAACATCAAGATGTTGGCCCCCTGAAGTGGTGTTCCCGAAAGGTTTGATGCCATGGCTCCGATCAACAGCGTTTGACACAGCAACGCCGCTCCGGAAACCCGGTCCTGCACGGATATATACTTATCCGAGCGCGTCTTCAACTGATATGCGTATAACAAAGCGGCCGCCAGATACAGCACCGCCGAAACGCAAACCAGCAGAATAGATGCCAGTTCCATACACTACCTCGCTTAAACACAGGAGTCGTCGCTTTGTCGCTCACACGCAAAACCGACGTCTCTCATGGTGTCCCCAGAAGAATTCGAATCTCCGTTTCCGGCCTGAGAAGCCGGCGTCCTTGGCCGCTAGACGATGGGGACGGGTTTATCGGAAGCACCGTTACCGACACTTCCCTCCACTATCAAAGCTCACACAGCACATCTTTCACCGCGCTTGTAAACGCGATGATGTCCTCCTCGGTGTGGGCATCTGATACAAAAAGGCACTCATACTGCGACGGGGCGATGATAAAACCGCGCCGGAGCATGAGTTTGAAATAGCGCGAGAACAGCTCGGTGTCGGAAAGCGAGGCGCTTTGCCAATCCGTAACCGGTCCCGGCGTGAAAAATATCGTAGCAAGGGAGCCCAAGCTCTGCACGCAGGCTTGGATATCAGAGCCCGATACCGCATCTTTAAGACCCTGCTTGAGCAAGGCTCCTTTGGCATCGAGACGTTTGTAGATGGCGCCGTCGCCTTTTGCCAGTTCGCTTAAGGTGGCGATGCCGGCGGCCATGGCGATCGGATTACCCGAAAGCGTACCGGCCTGATAGACGGGACCCGAAGGCGCGAGACACTTCATGATATCGGCGCGTCCGGCAAAGCAGCCGACGGGAAAACCGCCGCCGATGATCTTGCCGAAGGTCACCAGATCGGCCTGTATGCCGAAGAGCTCCTGGGCGCCACCGAGCGATGCCCTGAAGCCGCTGATGACTTCGTCGAACAGCAGCACGGTACCGTTGTCGTCGCAAAGCGTACGCAAGCCCTCGAGAAAGCCGGGCAGCGGAGGCACCAGCCCCATGTTGCCGGCGATGGGCTCGACGATGATCGCCGCAATCTGATCTTTATGTGCTGCAAACAGCGCTGCAACGGAATCGAGGTCGTTATAGCGGGCCACCAGCGTATCTTTGGCGGTGCCCTCGGTCACACCCGGGGTACCGGGGATCGAAAGCGTTGCCACGCCGGAACCCGCAGACACCAGCAGTGCGTCGCTGTGTCCGTGGTAATTACCCTCGAACTTGATGATTTTCTCGCGCTTGGTGTAACCGCGGGCGAGGCGCAGTGCGCTCATGGTCGCCTCGGTACCCGAAGACACCATGCGCACCATATCGATGTTGGGAACCAGCGAGACGATTTTCTCGGCAAGGATCACCTCGGCCTCGCAGGGAGCACCGTAGGAGGTGCCGCGGGTCAGCTGATCGGCGACCGCCTGCATGACGGCGGCGGGGCGGTGTCCGAGGATCATCGGGCCCCAGGAGCCGACGAAGTCGGTGTACTTGTTACCGTCGACGTCCCAAACGTAGGCACCGTCCGCCCGGTCGTAAAACACCGGCGTCTCCCCCACCGAGCGATAAGCTCTTACGGGTGAGTTGACCCCTCCGGGAATCAAGGCCTGCGCCTCAGTAAATAACCGCTGTGATTCTTTTCGTGCCCCATGACCGATCGGCATATCTTCCTGTCGTCCTATCTCGCTCTTTGGTTCTTCCTACCCGTTTTTCGGCGAAACCGAAAATTATTCCTCATAGAAGTATTTCATACTTTTCTTTTTAAGCTCACGGAGCGTATACAGCTTCTGCGGTTGTTCCACTTCGATCCCACCTGCGGCGAGCGCGCTTCGTATCGAAGCGATCGCCTCGTCACACTGCTCGAGACTCTGACCGTGAATCATGGTGTAGAGGTTACTCTGCCAGTCTCGAACCCGCGGACGCTCATAACAATGCGAGATTTCATCCTGCATCGCCATGATGGCCCCGGCCTCTTCAACCTGCTCGTCCTTTACATCCCAAACTCCCATGACGTTGAAGTCGAAGCCGGCCTTTTGGTGAAAGAGTGTAATACCGAACCGACGAATTGTACCGTTGTTTCTCCAGCCCTGCAACGTGTCGACGACCTGTTCTTCCCGGACGGTTTTGCCGGTGCGCCGGGAGACTTCCTCGGCGATGTCTTTGAAGGGGTAACGACCTGCGAGAATGTCGACCTGCGCAGCGCGTATGATGGCGATATCGTCATCCGTCACCTCGATGGGCACAACGTTTTTAGGTATCATGGCCTGACGCTTCTCGGCGGCACGGGCCACACCTTTGACGTTGAAGTCCACCTTGATCTTAAACAGACGCAAGGCGGGCAATTGCAAGACCTGCGAACCGGCGTTTTCCTCAACCAGTCCGACGATGCGCTGGAGTTCGGCGTCGCCGTGGGCGATGACCGTAAACCAGACGTTGTAGTCGTTCTCCCGCAGGTAATTGTGGGTGATATTGTAGAAACCGTTGATGTATTCCGTCACCGATTCGAGTTTTTCGTCGGGAACCGAAACTGCACAGAGCGTAGACACATACCCCAACCGATAGGAGTTGAAGGCCGGCCCCAAACGCCGGATATAACCCGCGTCGTGCAGGCTTTGCATCACCGCATAGGCCTCATCGCCGGTCATGCCCATCTGCTCGCCGAGCGCCGCATAAGGGTCGGCGGTGATGGGGAACTTGGACTGTGCGAGCGCCAGCAGCTCCTTTTGCTCGGCGGTGAATAAATCGTCGGAGGTTTTTTCTTTCGTCGTATCCATTAAGCCTTCCAATTTCTCGGCACGTATGCACAGTAGGGTTCTTCATCCAGGTAGTCGCCCGTGTTGGCGAGCGCGCGGGCGCGACAGCCGCCGCATACGCCCTTGTATTCACAGGCGCCGCACTTGCCTTTGAGCAGGCTGTAATCGCGTAGATCCTTGAATACCGGTGAGTTCGTCCAGATATCCGAATAATCCTGTTCTTTAACATTACCGAGTTGCATGTCGAAGTAACCGCAGGGCTGCACGTCGCCGATGTGGCTGATAAAGCAAAAGGTGATGCCGCCGAGACAACCGCGGGTCATGGCGTCCAGGCCGTATTGCTCAGCCGTTACCTGCGACCCCGCCGCGCGGGCCTTTTGATGTACGATGCGATAATACTGCGGAGCATCGGTGGGCTTGATGTGCAGCGGCGACTCCTGTTGCAGGTCGTAGGCCAAGGTCAGTGCGTCCTCGTACTGCTGCGGGCTGAGCTCCACCTCGCGCAGGTTCTCACCACGACCGGTAGGCACGAGCAAAAAGACGTGGAAGGCGTCGACTCCTAAATCGAGACACATCCGGTGCATATCACGGATGCGGGTGTGGTTCATGGCGGTGACCGTCATGTTCACCTGTACGCCGACCCCGTGCTTTTGCATCAACTTGATGCCGCGCACCGAATCGTCGAAGCAGCCCTTCTCGCCACGGAAGTTGTCGTGCTCCTCGGCGTTGGGAAAGTCGAGCGAAACCGAGACGCGGGGAATGCGGGCATCGGCCATCTTCTGTGCGATCTCGTCGGTAACGAGTGTGGCGTTGGTACCGATCGTCGGCATGGCACCCTTTTCGTGCGCGTACTCGGCGATCTCCCAGATATCGGGGCGCAGCAAAGGCTCACCGCCGGTGAGGATGAGAATCGGATTGGTGATACTCGTAATGTTGTCGATGACCTTTTTGATCTCGTCGAGGCTGAGCTCGCCGGGATAATGACCGAACTCGGAAGCCGCCCTGCAGTGCGCGCAGGAAAGATTGCAGCTACGCGTGATCTCCCAGGCGATGATGCGCGGAGCTTTGATGCCGGTGCGCTCCTCGTAAGCCAACGATGCGGAACCGCCACCGGGACGAAAGCCCATGGAGCGAGCGCCGCCGGGCACACCACCCGGATGTCCACCGGGATGACCTTTGGGAATACCTGCCGGGTGTCCTCCCGGATGCCCCTTAGGCACACCTGCGGGATGGCCGCCACCGGGATGACCGCCCGGGTGCCCCTTGGGAGCACCTCCCGGGTGCCCACCGGGGGG
>DOMT01000043.1 GCA_003509825.1 Coriobacteriia bacterium | reverse complement strand
CGAGGCGTTTGATTGCTTTGGCTCCCCGGGTAGGACTCGCCGGTTCGTCGTCGCTATCGCTCCTAGCCCCGGAGACCTCACTCGCTTCGCTCACTCGGACCGTAACAGTCCACAGGACTGTTACGCCTTCGCAGGTTCGAGTCCCGCAGGTTTTCCGGAAATGAAAACGCCCCGCTGTTNNCTTTGGCTCCCCGGGTAGGACTCGAACCTACAACAAATCGGTTAACAGCCGATTGCTCTGCCATTGAGCTACCGAGGAATGGTTGCTGCTGCGATTTGGTAGTATATCACAACTTTGGCGTTAGTTATCAAAAACTCTGTTATCATATTTCTTGCATTTTTCCCGTGAGGTATCTGCTACGGGGGCGTGGCGGAATTGGCATACGCAGCGGACTTAAAATCCGCCGCCGCAAGGATTGTGAGTTCGAGTCTCACCGCCCCTACCAGACCTCATCGAGGGCGATAATCCGCAAAAAACTAAAGACCCAGAGCCTTCTTCAGCGAAGCCACACGCCTGCGCGATACCGGAATACTCTCCTCCTCGCCGGCCAACGTCAACAGCAAAGTCCCGCCGCTTACCGGGGCGATCTCTTCGATGCAGGCTAGGTTCACCAGATAGCGACGGTGCACCCTGAAGAATCCATAAGGCTCCAGACGCGCCTCCAGCTGCGCCAGGCTGACGGTTGAAAGATATCGGTCACCCTCGGTGTGCAGATAGGAATAATCGTCTTTGGCCATGATGAAATGGATCTTATCGGTGGACACCAGGAGCTTCTTGCCGCCGTTTTCCACGGGAATCCTATCGGCCTGCTGTCCCTTTGTGGAAGAGGACAGATAATGCTTGACCTTGGTGAGCGCCTTGAGCAGACGATCGGTCTCCACGGGCTTGACCAGATAATCGATGGCGTTTACATCAAACGCCTTGGCTGCGTGCTCGCTGTGCGCGGTAACGAAAATGATCAGCGGCGGGTACTTGAGTCGCTTCAGCGCCTCGGCAAGCTGGAGACCGTTTGCGCCGGGCATGCTGATATCCAAAAACATGACATCGGTATTATGGGCCTTAAGCTGTTCGATGGCTTCTCGAACGTTGATCGCCTCGGCCACCACATCGACCTGACCGGTTTCATCCAAAAGAAATCGTAATTCCGAACGTGCAGGAGCTTCATCGTCAACTATTATTGCTCTGATCATACTCATCTACCTTCAATTCCGAAATCGGACCCAACTTCATAGATACCTTCGTACCTACCCCGAGCTCTGATCGGATTTCCAAACACGCCTGTCTTCCGAAAAAGCCGCGCAAGCGATCGTCGACGTTCTTCAAAGCAACACCGGCACCTTTTCTGCTTGCTCTCAGCGTGCTCTCCCGTGTGGTCTCCGACATCCCTCGTCCATCATCGATTATATCGATGATGACCTCTCCGTCAACGGTATAGGCACGGATTTCTATGTGAAGGGGTGCATCTTCGCGGAGACCGTGCCCCACGGCATTTTCAACGATCGGTTGGATGATAAAGGCCGGTACCCGGATCTTTTCCAACCCCGGTTCGATATCACTGCTCATGGAGACACGATCGGCACCGAACCGTGCTATCTCGAAGCCGAGATAACGCATTGTCTGATGGTACTCCTGTTCAAGTGAGATTTCGTCCATAGAGCCTTCGAGAGTACGTCGATAAAAGGTTGCAAACTCCCGCAGTAAAATGCGCGCCCGTGCAGGATCCGTACGGATGAACGAAGCGATGGTGTTGATGGTATTGAAGAGAAAATGCGGCTTGATCTGCGCCTGCAGGGCTTTGAGCTCCATCTTTGTAGCCAACTCACGCTGATACTCGAGCTCCGAGAGACCGAGCTGCATGGCGAGTAGCGATGAAAGTCCCGATGCTACCGCTTGTTCGGTTGCATCGATCTTCTTCGCCGAACGGTAGTAGAACTTAAGGGTGCCCACCACTTCTTCTTTGAGCACGATCGGCACCACGATGGCAGCCCTGAACGAAGTATCGAGATCGGCGAAACCGATATCTTCCTGAGATGTCAGAACCTGCATATTGTTGTCTTTAAGGGCGCTCATCGTCGCCCTGGTGCGTATGGGTGAGCCGATTTCATGATTCTCTTTTTCGAGACCGGCGTAACCTAAGATGATCTTGTCGTCGGTGATGGCAACGGCGTTGGCACTCGTTGCCGGTAAGATCAGACGGCAAACGGCTTCAGAGGATTCGAAGTTCAACCCCGAACGCACATGGGTGAGGGTGCTGGTGGCGATGTTGAGCATCCGCTGCGACTGGCGTGCACGCAACCGGTCGGGGTTGATCGTGTGGCGGATGAGGATGGCAAGCAGCCCGATGATCCCGAGAACACAGATGGCGAGCACCACCCAACTACCTCGGGTGAGTGCTACTATCAATGCCATAACCGCAAGGAAAGCGGTAACCATGATTACTAAGATTTCCAGTAATGACAGGTTCCTGAGCACGTTAACCTCTCCCCGTTTTTCCCTGGAGACTCGAGGAGTTGCACCAGGGTTCCGCTTGGATATCTCCCTAAAACACACTCTCGATTATAAGCATAATTCCGAATCCTGCCAACAGGATGGCAAAGGAAATGCGTGCGATCTTCTCGGGCATTTTTACAATCAAGCGGGCACCGATATTGGCACCGGGGATACTGCCGATCATCAATGCCAGGCCGTAAAGGTATTCGATGTGTCCGAGCAACGCATGAACCACGATACCCGGAATGGCGATGAACGCGATTGCCAGAAGTGATGTTCCACTCGCGCGTTGGAAGGTAAAGCCGAAATACGCGATGGCGATGGGAACGATGATGAAGCCTCCTCCGACACCGACGATACCGGCCATGGAGCCGGCAAACAGGCCGAGTCCGATNNTTAAAGATATTGGGATTGACGCCGTCTTCACCGTTATGCGATTTCTTTTTTCGTATAACGGACCTGAGCATTTCAAACGAGCTGTATAAAATCACCGTGGTAGCCGCCAACACGATGGCCAAAGGCGGCAACATATCGGCGATATATGAACTGAGCACCGCCGTACCGGCACCGAATCCACCGATCAACAAGGCCGTTCGAACCTCGACGTTACCCTGCCTGAAGCTACGAAAGGCCCCCGATATGGAAGTGGGAGCTNNCCGTAGCGCTGAGGATCGGAAGTCCGAAAACCAATCGAAGCATCGGTATTATGACCGTGCCGCCGCCGATACCGAACAAACCCGACAAGATTCCGACTGCAAGACCGAACAGCGCCACCGCGGCGAAAGTTAAAATTTCCATAAAGTGTCCGTTACACCTCAGCCTTGGT
>DOMT01000100.1:20422-21807 GCA_003509825.1 Coriobacteriia bacterium | reverse complement strand
ATCCGAAAATATGGCTTCCATGGAACTTCGCACCGCTACGTAGCGCAGCGTACGGCGGAATTTTTAGGCAAACCGTTAGAAGAACTCAAGATTGTTTCCTGTCATTTGGGTAACGGCTGTTCGCTTACCGCAATTAAACAGGGTGTCTCTGTTGACAACTCACTGGGATTTACCCCGCTCGATGGCTTAATGATGGGTACGCGGTGTGGTTCCATCGATCCGGCCATTGTTGTTTATATGATTGAAAAGCTTGGTATGACTCCGAGTGAGGCAGAAAACATCATGAATCGTAAGTCGGGCTTGTTGGGCATTTCCGGCTTAACAAACGATCTGCGTGACGTTCGTGCTGCAGCAGAAGAAGGCAACGAACGCGCAATCTTAGCATATGAAATGTATTCGAATTCTGTAAAGCGCTTCATCGGCCAATATGCTTTTGAGATAGGCGGCTTGGATGCGCTCGTCTTTTGCGGTGGAGTAGGCGAAAACGATGTGCGCATACGAAACATGATTCTTGATGGCTTAGAAGGCTTGGGCATTGTGCTTGATGACGAGAGAAACCAGCAATATGGTGGGGAACGAAAGATTAGCACCGATGATTCTCCCGTTACGGTTGCCGTTATTCCCACAAACGAAGATTTAATGATCGCTAAGGATGTTATTGCACTGAGTAATTCTCTATAATTTCTCTGGGGTGTAACCTTTTAAAACTAAACATGCCAGACAGATAGCGTCTCAGTATTCAATACGATGAGCAGCGTTGTGTTTCCGTATTGGATGCTCGTTTTTCTTGCGGTGTGTATTGTGATTTAAGAGGGGCTTGCGAAAAATAAGGAGAAAGATACTTTAGCAGCAATATTGCCGATAGACCCTGCGCTAAAGTAAAAGATGAGAGGAGTTTCATAATGAAAGGTGTCAAAAAGAGGATCCTGTTCGTTGCGCTTGTCATGAGTCTTGCGGCTTTGTTTGGGTTATCGGGTTGTATCATTCCCGGTATAGGAGGGAACACCGGCGCAAAAGCACCTCAATTTAGCGCTAAGATTGATAGAACCTTTATAACAGGGAGTTATGATGGCTCACAACTTCTTGTGGTGGATCTCAACGTAGAGAATAATTCTGAGATACTTTTGCCAAGCAGCATACTGCAACATGATGCCACTGCCACATTAGACGGAAAAACGCTCAGCAATGGATACATCAGTGATGACAATCCAAATGCCTTGCCGCTATCGAAATCAATAGAGGGAAAAGCGAGCGGTAAGGCACAACTAGTTTTTACACTTCCTGACACCAAAGGAACGGTTGAGCTAGTTATCAGGACAGAAACCATAGATTTTTTGGAAAGCGTAGAAGTACTCAAAGAGAGTATTGATCTTGCCGGTGTTGAA
>DOMT01000100.1:12103-20415 GCA_003509825.1 Coriobacteriia bacterium | reverse complement strand
CAGACGACGGCGAAGGAAAAAACCTTCTTTTGCTCAAGATTACCTTTGCCAACAACTCTTCTGAATCCGCTTCTTTTGGAAGTGCAATCGAAACCAAACTGTTCCAAAAGGGCATTGCGCTTAAAAACGGCTACTTGCCTTATAATCATCCAGCTACTGATAGGGACTTACAAAGCAATTCATTTAACGAAATAAAGGGTGGCGCCAGTATTGATCTGTACATGGTATATGAGCTCAATAACGTAAACGACCCCGTAGAGCTTACCTGCATAGATAGAATGAGCTACGATAACGTTACACTTCTTGAGAATACTATCGAGGTTAAAGGCAGCACGTCGGAAAAAGCGACGGCATAGCATGCATGCAGCACTCTGCAAGATGCAGCAAAGTCTCCCTAAACTTTTCTGTGTTTTTATATTGGCAATGCTTTTAACAGGTCTTGTCGGTTGCTTGTCTTTTGTTACAGCTTCCAATGACAAAAAAGCAGGGGCGGAGGATTCTGCCCCTGCTGACGACAAAGGAAAAAAATCTAACAAAGACGAGGAAGCCAAAAAAGTACCAATAGCGATCCAATCATTGCGGGCACAATCGATACTTCATTCAGCTATTCTTTAGATGTAAAGGGTGCTTTTGTAGGAATGGATGAGTATTCAGATGTTCCTGAAGTCATCTTGGTTTGTGAGTTTACTAACAATTCCAAGGAAGACTTTAAAGAATCCTACACGATTGCACAGCTGATCGAGAACTCAAAACAGTTCATTGATACGTGTGACGGCATTATCGATGCGGATCAAAGTATCACAACTTAGTCGCGATTCTCTTCTGCTGTCCAACACGTTGTAAGGCAATGCACTCTTTTAAGGGAATGCGGGACAGTAAAAAGAGAAACTATAAAGAGAGACAGGGAGCGTCCTGTCTCTCTTTTATTTATCCTTGCGCCTGTGCCTGTACGGCTGTAATAGCGGCAACACCAACAATATCATCAGCCGAACAACCGCGTGAAAGATCGTTTACGGGTTTTGCCAGTCCTTGTGTTATAGGCCCAAAGGCTTCTGCTTTGGCCAAACGCTGTGCGACCTTGTAAGCGATATTACCGGAGTCGAGATCCGGGAAAACCAACACATTTGCCTTGCCTGCAATAGCGCTGTTTGGCGCCTTAGAGGTGCCTACCGAAGGTACGATAGCAGTATCAAATTGGAATTCGCCATCCAGGGGTAACGCAGGAGCTTTTTTTCGTGCGAGGGTTACCGCTTCGCGTACACGGTCAATGGAGTCACCCTTAGCGCTACCAAGCGTGGAGTGGGAGAGGAAGGCAACCACCGGATCAACCTCTAAAAGTGATTGACATGAATCAGCCGAACTTATAGCGATCTCAGAAAGGTCATTGGCACTCGGATACTGAACCAGTCCACTGTCCGCAAAGATAAAGGCACCTTGTGCGCCAAAATCACAATCCGGCACAACTATCACGAAGAACGCTGAGACCAATGAGGTGCCGGGAGCGGTCTTTATGATTTGTAGTGTCGAGCGAAGTACATCGCTTGTTGAATGCACGGCACCGGCCACCATGCCGTCAGCATTGCCAAGTCGCACCATTAAGGCGCCAAAGAACAACACCTGCGAGGTGAGTTCGTAGGCCTCTTCGCGAGACATGCCTTTGGCTTTTCTCAGTTCGAACAATTCATCTGCGTAGCGCTGTCTGTCTGGGCTGTTTGCGGGGTCTATGACTTCGATGTCACTCAGATCGAAGGGGCTGGCAGCCACTACTTCGGCGCTTGCCAAAACGATTGGCTTGGCGATGCCAAGGTCTCGTATTTTAACAGCAGCTTCCAAAGTACGCGGATCCGCGCCTTCTGGCAAAACAATAGTTTCTACGTCCACCCTTGCACGGTCGATGATACGATCAAGAAACCAACTCATGCTTACCTCCTAAAAGTTTTGAATATGATACGACAAAGAATCAAGATAAGGGCCCAGAAACTCCATCTACGGTACAATAACGAGGTTGAAATAATACGGTAGAATCCTATCTGCCGACGAAGTCCGTCCAAATCCGACCATATGAAACCCTACGGGAGTCCGAATCATGAACATTACCGATGTAAAGTCCGATCCGAGTTTTACCTTCGATGCCACCGCCTATGACACGATCGTCGTCGGCGCCGGTTTTGCCGGCGCGGTTGCTGCACGGGAACTCGCGGAGCGCAAGGGCAGCAGGGTAGCCGTCATCGAAAGGCGTCCCCATATAGCCGGCAACACCTACGATCACCTCGATAAACAGGGTGTTCTCATCCACGAGTACGGTCCGCATATCTACCATACCGTTCATGAGCGGGTTCATAATTACCTTTCGCGCTTTACCGAATGGCGTGATTACCGACACGAGGTATTGGCATTTATCCGTGGTGAATACATCCCCGTGCCGTTTAATCTCAACTCCATCGAGATGACCTACGATGCCGAGAAGGCCGCAAAACTCAACGATCTGTTGGTTTCGACCTTCGGTATCGGTACCAAGGTGCCTATCATCGATCTGCGTAAGCAGGATGAGCCCTTGCTTAAGGAGTTGGCGGAGTACGTATACGAGAACGTCTTTTTGTATTACACGCAAAAGCAATGGGACCTGACTCCCGAGCAGATCGACCCCGCCGTCACCGCCCGTGTTCCGGTGCTGGTCGATCGGGACAACCGCTATTTCACCGATACCTTCCAAGGCATGCCGCAAGACGGCTACCTGTCGCTTTTCGAAAACCTGCTCGACTTTCCCGGTATCGATGTCTTCGTGAATCTCGATGCCCGCAGTCTGATGTCTTTCGAACAGTCAGGTGATGGGGAGTCATATCAGGCGATTCTGATAAACGGCCGGCGTTTCGAGGGAACCGTCATCTACACCGGTGCCCTCGACGATCTTACCGGTGAGGCTTTCGGGCTCTTGCCGTATCGCTCCATCGACTTCGAGTACGACTACTACGATACCAAGCGTGTACAGCCCTGCGGCACGGTGAACTTCACCGTGAGCGAGGATTACACGCGTACGACGGAGTACACCTGGTTGACCGGTCAGGATATCGAGGTCACCACGGTGGCGCGGGAGTACTCGAGTGCCTTTACCGACCCTGCGACGCAAACCCCCTATTACCCGATATTCAGCGGTGAGAACCAAGCGTATTACGATCGCTACCGGGATCTCTTCAAGGATCTGCCGAACTTCCATCCGCTGGGTCGACTGGCGGAATACCGCTACTACAATATGGATCAGATCGTTTTGAGAGCTTTGGAGTTGATCGATGAACTCGTCTGAGAACAATAGCCTCGACGGACAGGACTCGAAGTCTGTAACCGAGGATGGTGCAACCGTGGATATCGCCGACAAGCAGAAGTTGATCAGCTTTTCGCTGCCCTGCTACAACGCCTCCGAGTACATGGACCACTGCATCGAGAGTATCTTGGTCGGTGCCAAGAATTTTTTGGATGTCATCGAGATCATCGTCGTCAACGACGGTTCGAACGCCGATGACACCGGAGAGAAAGCGGACGAGTGGCAACGCCGGTATCCCGACATCATCAAGGCCGTGCATCAGGAAAACGGTGGTCACGGTCAGGCGGTGAATGCGGGGTTGGCAAACGCCACGGGTCTGTACTTCAAGGTTGTGGATTCCGATGACTGGCTCGATGCCGATGCACTCAACCTGGTGCTCGTGCGTCTGAAGTGGCTGGTGGCTTCGGACCTCGACATGATGGTTACCAACTACGTCTACGAGAAGGTGGGCGCCAAGAAGCCGCAGCCCATCAAATACAAGAGTGTGATGCCCACCAACCGTATTTTCGGTTGGGACGAGGTGGGCACGTTCAAGCCGCAGCAAAACCTACTGATGCATGCGGTCATCTATCGCACGCAACTGCTTCGTGATATCGGCCTGGAGCTACCCAGGCACACCTTTTACGTCGATAACATCTTCGTCTACGTGCCCCTGCCTTCGGTTACCCGCATCTATTACCTCGACGTGGACTTATACCGCTACTACATCGGCAGGGAAGGGCAATCCGTCAACGAGGGGACGATGATCAAACGCATCGACCAGCAGCTCAAGGTCACCCGCATCATGATCGACTCCTTCCATCTGCGTGAGGACGTAACCAACCCCTGTCTGCAAAAATACATGATCCACTATCTTTCCATGATGATGGCGATCTGTAGCATCTTCCTCAGACTCTCCGATCGCGAGGACGCCGAGGAGCAGCGCAAGGCGATCTGGACCTACCTCAAGGAGCATGATCCCAAGCTCTATCCCAAGTTGCGGGGCAGCGCCGTGGGAATAGCGGCCAACCTGCCGGGATCCGGCGGCCGGGCGGTTTCCAAAGGTGGCTATAAGGTCGTGCGTAGGTTATTCAATTTCAATTAGACGGTTGCTTTTCGTGAAGCGAGCGTGCCGAGGGTAATCCGTGGAGCGCATCCGCTGCCAAAACGGCATTGCGGATCGCTGCTTCCATGACCCGGGCCGCGTAGATTCCGATGAAGTCCGCTTTCGCTTCGATTTTTGCGGTGCTTAAGGTAAAGACGGCGTCACCGTCGAAGCCGGTGTGCACCGGATCGATGGATCGCGCCAGGCCGTCATGCGCCATGTCGGCGATATGGCTTGCCTGTGCTTTGGTGATCTTCGCATCGGTGAGTATGCAACCGATGGTGGTGTTGGCCGCCGCAGAAATCGTGNNGGGAGTTGTGAGAGCAGTAGTTCGAGGGCGTCAGCTGCATCGATGATGCGCTTCGGATCCGAGGGGTTACGTACCCCCGCCAGGGGTTCGGCCGTATCGCGATCCATGATGTTGCCTACCGCGTTAACTGCCACCAGAGCCGTAAGCGTGATGCCGGCCACGACGAGGGAGGCGGCACCGAAGCCGCCCTTCATGCTCAGGTTCGTGCCGAGCAGCTTACCGACGCTCGCGCCGATCCCCACTCCGACGTTGCCCGTCGAAACATCCGTGCATGCAGCCTCACATGCTGCATGCCCCATGGCTTTGTCGGGTCGCACATCGGCATCGCCGACCGTGAGATCGAAGATCGAGGCACCGCAGACGATCGGCACTTTGATGGCACCGACGGCAAATCCCACATCTCGCNNGTCGCTCGGACAGCCACCGCATGACACCGCTTGCCGCTTCAAGACCGAAGGCACTACCTCCCGACAATACGATTCCGTTTACCGCCTGCACCGTTTTACGGGGATCCAAAAGATCGGTCTCGATGCTCGCAGGAGCCGCTCCACGCACCGAAACCCCGGCGACGGCACCCGACTCGCAAAGCACCACCGAGCACCCGGTGCCCGCATCGATGCTTCCGGCATGGCCGAGCTTGAAGCCGACGGGTAAAACGGCCTCGTTGCCGCTGATTATCCTGCCTTGCAATGAAGATCGCATCGTTTTTCCTCTCATTTCACCGAAGGTCGCCCCATCCGCACATGCCCTTTCGTGCCCTTGCAAGGACGAAACGGTATCGCAAAAGCCGACTGATCGGGCATATGGATTATCGGGATCCCACCAAAAGGGCCGTTGCCATCATCAGTGCGGTGTCGATCTCGTTATTGCGTAGCTTCTTTAACGGAGTGGGAGGCCCGTGCACCTCCGGATCGGTGCCCTCGATCCTGCAAAGCATCCAGAGCACATCCCGCCACTGTCCGAGTTTGTAGCCGACTCCGCGATGTATTGCCAGCTCATTGAACCCGAAGCGCTTGTGTAAGGCGATGCTTGCCTCGTTGGGTACGGTGATGACGGCGTAGAGATTGCAGAATCCCTGTGCTTTGAGAATCTGAAACAGCGCCGTATAAAGTGCCTTTGCCATACCGCGACCGTGAAATCCCGCGTCCAGATAGATGGAGAGTTCGGCGTTCCAACAGCAGGCTTCATGGGGGCGGTCTCGGTCTGCGAAGGCAAATCCCACCACCTTGTCGTTGACGGTGCAAACGAGATAGGGGAAATTCTTTTTAACGAGATGCATCTTTTTGCGGATCATGTCCACCGTCGGCATCTTCGATGTCAGGGTGATGGCGGTGTCACGTACGTAAGGTGCATATATCTCGAGAATCGCCCGTGCATCCTTGGGCAGGGCCATTCTGATTTTAAAGGAATCTCCGTTTGTCATAGTTGTATCCTCCTCAGACTGATACCGGTATTGTAACCGATGGATGGGGTCTAAGGATACTTCAGCCGGCGAGTAGGGCGATGCTCTCGACGTGATGGCTGCGGGGGAACATATCGAAGGGCTTTACCGCTTCTAGCGTATAGTCGTTTTTCAAAAATTCCCCGAGATCACGGGCGAGCGTTGCAGGGTCGCAGGACACATAGGCGATGGAACGGGGGCGGGCGGTGATGATGGCTGCACGGGCCGTCTCGCTCAAACCGGAGCGCGGCGGATCCACGACGATATGTGCGCCCGATGGCAACTCGGGCAGCGCTCGCTCCACACTACCGCCGATGACCTCGGCGTACAGGCCGTTGTCCTCGAGATTGCGCCTGAGATCGCGGACGGAGCTTCCGGCCATCTCAACGGCCACCACGTCATCGAAAACGTCCGCCAGCGGCAAGGTGAAGGTGCCTACGCCTGAATAAAGGTCGATGATCCGCCCGTCTCCTCCGGATTCACGACCGATCCGATCCTCCATCCAGGCTACGACTTCCTTAATCATCATCTCGGCGATATCGGAGTTGGTCTGGAAAAACGAAGGCGCGCTGACCTTGAAGTCGAATCCCACCAGCTGTTCCTGCCAAAATCCCTTGCCGGCCAGCACTTCGACTTTACGGACATCACGTTTTTCGATCTCACCTTTTACCAGCACCCGCACGAGGCTCGTCGTTTTAACCGTATCGGCCAGTACCTTGGCAACAAAGGCGCGGTTACAGGCTCCGGGCTCCGTCCAAAGCGCCAACTCAACATCCCCGCCCGAACGCGACACGCGCAGCCCCACCCGCTTGAGTGTCTCCTCCTGTCCTTTGAAAACATACCCGAGCGCCCCTGAAAGCTTGGCAGGCACGGATTTGAAGCGTTCGGGCAATAGTAGGCAGCTCTCGACGGAAACCATGCTGTGGCTGCCCTCGGAGGCAAAACCCAGACGCAGCCTGNNATGCCACCTGTGACGATCGGCTGCAGTTCGATCTTATTACGGTAATGCCGATCCTTGCCGCTAAATGACATATCGTCGACGATGGCTTCCGCATCGTCGATTTTGGCTATCCGCTGCAAGGCATCGACGACGAACCGGCGCTTGTAATCACGCAGGTTTTTGCTGTGTATGTGTTGGAGTGGGCAAGCACCGCAGCTTGCATGATACGGGCAATCCGGATCCTGCCGTGCAGACGAATNNCCTCGATGATTTCACCTACACAGGCTTCGACGAAGCGCCCTCGATCCTTGATCTCGCACAAGGTGACGACATCACCCGGTACCGAGGACTTAACGAACACGGTCTTTCCGTCGGACGTGCGACCCACGCCACGGCCGCCGAAAGCCAGGGATTCGATGGTTATCGATTCGTTTTCATACATATATGTTGTAAACCTTTCGCCGTGAAACAAGGATTCATATCGTTGCATAAACTATTGCCGTTTACCGATGCAATCGATGATTTCATCGAGAATAAAAGGACAAATTTCGGGCTTTGTTATAGTTTAGCAAGAGTTATACGAAATCCGATGGCAGACATCGGGTGATGTCTGAGTTACAGAAAGAGGAATGAAATGGCTATAGTGATCGATGCCGGTAAATGTACGGGTTGCGGAACCTGTGTGGACGCCTGTCCGCTCGAACTGATCGAACTCACGGGAGATAAGGCCGTAATCAACGATCCCGACTCCTGCATCGACTGCGGTGCCTGCGTGGATGAGTGTCCCGAAGAGGCTATCAGCCTGTAGGTCTGAGATTGATCGGAATCAACGATGCCCGGAGAGTCCGCTTCTCCGGGCATCGTCTCGTTCCCGGCATGATGTGGGAGCCGTTGTTTCCAACACCTCCCACGCAAGGGCGTCGATTAGATGGTCACCGCGATATGCTCGGTCATGTAGTTGTTGCCCTGTAGGTCGACGACGACGAAGCCGTAGAGATATTCGCCGGTTGCGCTGTCCGCTTTTTGTATCGTTATAACCTCGCCGAGTGTGCGGGTCACACCGTTCACCCACGTCGCCTTGGCGTCTGCGGCCGTTATGCCGCTTGCGCCGGCAAGGGTTTGCGTGTCATACGACAGGGCCAAGGTGTCGCCGGGTTTGATCTGAAGCAACTGACGGGTCGACTTGTTTACCAGGTCATACACCGGCGTGGCACCGAG
>DOMT01000100.1:10326-12089 GCA_003509825.1 Coriobacteriia bacterium | reverse complement strand
AGGATGGCCGGCGCCTCGTAGCGAACGTAATCCGATCCCCGATCGCTTTCATAGAAGCAGACGGGATCTCCGTTTATCATGAAGAGCCGGCCGTCGAATTCGCCGAGTATCGCGCTCGTTGCGGTATCGATCTGTGTAGAGGTGTCGCGATACACCAGACTGTAGGTGTTGTCGGCATTCTTTTTCCATACGCCGTAGTACGCATCACGAACAGCGCCGATCTGATCCTGTGGTACGGTGAGCCTGAAGGAATTGCTTGCTGTGCCGGTCCCCTGGGTCGGCGTCGTCCGGGTGAGATTATTCATCGGGGTGACGGTCGAACCGGTCAGCGAGGTGATGAACTTCTCCAAAAAGGCAACGTAGGTGGGGGAGAAGTTCATGGACTTGTAGACCTCCATGCTCTCCGTGAGGTACTGGCGATCGAAGTAAGGGAAGTAGATCGACAACCCGTTTGAAATCTCGTTGTTGCGGCCCTTTTTGTTGTAGAGAACCGCGTTATTGATAGCCGTGGTCAAGGCGGCGGCTTCGGCGCTGTTGTTCGGAGAGAACTGTTTCGCCATATCGGCGAGGTCGATCAGATCCAGATAGTGTTGTCCCGTGCTCGAATAAGCGAACTCCTTGGTGTTGGAGCGATCACGGGCGGCTTCCTGGAAGTTCAGTTGGCTGACATCGCCCGCACTGACGAAGGCTTCGAGTGCGCTGACCACGTCCTTTGTTTTCTTGAGATCGATCACCGAAAGGGCGAGGACGGAGTCGTCCGAACCCCGCGCCTGATAAAATGCGAGGAAACTGTCGGTAACGGCTCTTCCGATCGCCTCACCGGACATTCCGGGGTCCTTGCCTAGGGTGCTGAGCCATGCCTGATAATCCCAACCCTCTCCGGGTTCATTATCTTGGGAAGCGATCATGTAGCTTGCATACGGTGAGAGAAGATGGGCGATTTCCAAAGTTGCCATCAGGCAGGAGTCGAAACCGATGAACTCCAAAGGCTGTTTGCCTACCTGGGAGCCCGCCAAAGCCGATACCATGTCGGTCATGTACAGGGAATCCGATTCACTGAAATTTTCATCGACACCGTAGCCGTAAATCGGGCCCGATCCATGATCCCACATCACCAGACCGTATCGATCGGCAGGATAGTTCTTGTAACAGAAATCGATGAACCCGGTAAGGGTTTCGGGTTTGGTCATGTTTTGTTGCGGTAGCTTTTCCAGCACTTCCAAACCTACGTCGGTAACCCTGTAGCGTCCGATCTGATCATTCGGGATTTCGCCGGTTTGCCATTTTTTCGCACCGCCGGTCTGTACGATAACGTTGATCCGGTCACGTGAATAGGTCGCCGAGATCATCTCCTTGAGATCCTGGCTCGCCAGTCCTGATTCACTTTCGAGATTGGCGCCGTCGACATAGACCATGATGGTGTATTGCGCCTGCGACGTACTCGAGCGATCGTCGGATGTGGTGGTGCCGGTTCCACCACATCCAGCCGCACAACCGATCAGACCGATTGCCAACACGGCACTCAATAATAACGACAGTATTCTCTTCATGGTTATCCCCTTTGCAATTCCGATCCGACAGCCCCTCGCGTATCGGATCTTGATGAAAGTCCCCTTGAATCGGGGTTTGAGTGATCCGATGTCATACGGATCTGTGAACGTATATTGCTAAATATAATAACAGTAGTAGAATACCTAAACAAATTCGGAGCCGGTGGATAGGGTATGAAAAGTGGGGGGGATGTGTAGAAAAACTTCCCCGAA
>DOMT01000100.1:408-10267 GCA_003509825.1 Coriobacteriia bacterium | reverse complement strand
CGTCTGCCTCCGGAGCAGAAGGCCGCAGGTTCGAATCCTGCAAGGGGCACCAAGGTTATGTAAGTGATGATATGAATCAAAAAACAATACTAGCTGGGAGGATACATGGCTATCTACACACCCGAATACAAACCGAACGGCGAGGAAGTGGCCGTCATCGAGACGAGTAAGGGAACCATCAAAGTCAAGTTGGCGGGAAACGACGCACCCATCCATGTGGGCAATTTCGTCGAGTTGGCCCGCAAGGGTTTTTATAACGGTCTGAAATTCCACCGCCATGAGCCCGACTTCGTCATCCAAGGTGGCTGCCCGCATTCCAAGGACCTGAGCGCCGAACAGGTGATCGCAGGGACCGGCTATCCGCCTCCCGGAACCGGCAACCCGGGTTATTCGATCAAGGGTGAGTGGATGGTCAACCCCAATAACGAGCATAAGAACGGTACGCTGGCCATGGCTCGTTCCCAGAATCCCGACTCCGCCGGCTCGCAGTTCTATTTCTGCTTGGGCCCCCAACCGTTCCTCGACGGGAACTACACGGTGTTCGGCGATCCCGTGGATCAGGGGTCTTTGGACGTGGTGCATGCGTTGCGCAAGGGTGATGAGATTTACTCCATCGAGATAGAAAACGGTAACTAAAGAAGAGCTGAGGGGCTCAAAAGTGAAAAGCATTATTTATGATCAGGCTACCGTAGCCTACAACAGCAAAGATTATCCTCAGGCATTGAAGCTTTATTATCAGTGCCTTAAAAAGGAATGGAGTAGCTTCGGACCGGGAGATGCGGGTCTCGTGTATCACCGCATCGGCAACTGCCTCATCAAGATGCGTAACTTCAAAGAGGCCGCGGTCAGTTACCAAAAAGCCTTGCAGGACGTGGATTACAACGAGAAAACCAGTATCTATGTCAACCTCGGAACCACGCTCAGCGGTATCGGCAAGTATTCCGAGGCGGTGTCTTATTTCAGCAAAGCTTTGGATGATGCGAGTTACTCGACTCCCTACCGTGCGCATATGGGTATCGGCAACGCCTATACGAAGTTGGGCAAACTCATGGAGGCGGGTATCGCCTATCGCGATGCGGCTCTCGACGAGGGCAATCCCAATCCCGTTAAGGCGCTGATGAACCTCGGGGCGACGTTTTCAGCCTTGGGGCGTCCGGATGACGCCGCCGAAGCCTATCTTGCGATTCTGGACTTCAGGGTAACCGGCAACGATCTGAATACGACGATGGATCTTCTCGGTCGGGCGTATGTGCAGGGCGGGCATTACCAGGAAGGCTACAATACCTTTCAGGAGACCCTTAGTCACGAAAAGTTCACGCTTTCCCCCGAAGGTGAGACGGAGTTCCAAAAAGCCAAGTTGGCGCTGGGTATCGGCTCAACCACGACAGCCCCTGCGNNGCGGTTACACCCGAGCCGGAGTATTACGGCGAGGATGAATTTTCCGGCTTTGACCGGCAGGTGCGTCCCGACTACAATCCCAACGAGCGATCGGGCGTGTTGGACTTCAACGAAGACGACGGATACGGCGGTGGAAACGTGCCGCATGCCGGCGACACCGGCTTCTTTACCTTAAGCGACGATGATCTCATCCAAACCGGCAAACAGCGTTTACGAAAAGAACGGAAGCTGCGAAACACCGGTCTCAAGATATTTCTCGGTGTGGTGATTTTGCTGATCGTGTTGTTGGGTGCCGCCGTGGTTGCCTATACGCAAGGTGTCGGCTTCCCCTCCAAGGAAGCGGTGGTCGAAGATTTCTTCAAGGCGTATGCCGCAGATGATCCCAACCACACCAAGTACTGGATCAGTGCCGCCGATGCCGATGGTGCCACCTTGGATCAGGTGCTCGATCGTGTTGCAAAATCCGATACCGTAGTCGTGGTGGGATCCAAGGCATCGATGTCCTCATCCTATATGCTGGTGGATGTTCGTTTATCACAGGGTGGCACGATGCATTATCGGGTGGATTTGGTCAGGGATGTCATCAGCTGGAAGATCAGCGGTATAGATATCGTCTTTGCATCGAATTACGATCCCGCGGCCCTGTAAGCCGTAAAATATCGAAAGGGCCGGCGGTTCAAAGATTCGCCGGTCTATCGGATGAACATGGGAGCACCCGGAATCACTCCCATGTTTTTAAAATCGTTACAAAGAAAAACCATGAAAGGAAGTTCCATGTCGCAAAAAACCTATCTGATGCTTAAGCCCGATGCCGTGCGCAACGGACATATCGGTGAAATCGTAGCCCGCCTCGAGCGAGTCGGACTCACCATCGAAAAACTCGAGCTTGCAAATGTTGCCCCCGAGCAGGCGGCACAAAACTACGCCGAGCATGAGGGCAAACCGTTTTACGACGGCCTTATCGAATATATCACCTCGGGTCCCGTGGTGAAGATGGTGGTCAGCGGACCCGACGCCGTGGTTATCGCACGCAAGCTGATGGGTGCAACCAACCCCAAGGAAGCCGCTCCCGGAACCATCAGGGGCGACTTCGGCCTCACCATGGACGAAAACGTCATCCACGGCTCGGATTCTCCCGAGTCCGCCGAGCGTGAGATCGGCATCTTCTTTCCCGCGTAATTAAAACCCCGTGCAAGGCGGCCTCAAGCCGTTTTGCACTTTCGACTTGAAGCGGTAGGGTGGTTTAAAACCACCCTCTGCGACGGGTTTATGATCGGTGATTCCATCTCGCCGGAGTGCATGTGTTAGAATAATCATTTGGCATGAAGTGCCATACCGTGTTACCCGCATAGATTCAAGGAGAAATGGGCGACAATGTCGTTTTTCGATAATCTTTTCAGCCAGTGGAGCTGTGATATGGCAATCGACCTCGGTACCGCCAATACCGTTGTTGCCGTAGCGGGGAGAGGGATTGTTTTAATGGAGCCGTCGGTGGTCGCCATCGATACCGACGCGAATAGAGTGCTCTCGGTGGGTAAGGAAGCCCGCGAGATGATCGGGCGTAATCCCGGTAACATCTCCGTGGAGCTACCGCTCTCCGATGGAGTTATCGCCGATTACGAGGTCACGGAAGCCATGCTTTCCTATTTCATCAAAAAGGCGAATCCTAAAACCAGGATCTGGCAGCCCAAGCCACGTATCGTCATCTGTATTCCCTGCGGCGTCACCTCGGTGGAAAAACGTGCCGTTTACGAGGCGACCATCCAGGCGGGGGCGCGTCAGGCGTACCTGATCGAAGAGCCGATGGCTGCAGCCATCGGTGCCGGGCTTCCCGTGGAAGAGCCCACGGGCTCGATGGTCGTCGACATCGGTGGTGGTACCACCGAGATTGCGGTCATCTCACTCGGAGGCATCGTCACCTATCGCTCCCTACGTATTGCAGGTAATGAGTTCGATGAAGCCGTGGCTCGTCATATCCGTGAGGTTTACGGACTCAACATCGGTGCCCGTACGGCCGAGGATATCAAGATATCCATCGGTTCGGCCATGCCCATCGCCACAGGCGAACTCGACATGGAGATATCGGGCCGCGACCTGACCACCAATCTACCCCGGAGCGAGGCCATCCAATCCGAGGATGTGCGCGAGGGTATCAAGGCTCCGCTGCAAGACATTCTCATCGCCATCAAGGAGACCTTCCTCGAGACCGACCCCGATCTGGCCGCCGACATCATCCGTAACGGCATCCTGCTCACCGGTGGTGGCGGACAGCTCAAGATGCTCGATGCATTCCTCACACGTGAACTCGGGGTTCCCGTGATGATGTCCGATACCGCCATGACCAACGTGGTTGTCGGTTGCGCAAGAGCTTTGGAGAATCCTGCGGCCCTGCAACGTTCATACACCCAAAGATAAGGAAGGTCCGCCTCCGACGTGGCGCTCAATCCGAACAAACCTAAAAGACTGCCGGGAGGCGTTTTACTTCTGGTGTTTTGCATCCTTTCGATCGTGCTCATGACCCTCTGGGTTCGTGAGGGCACGACCGGACCTTTGCATACCCTGCGATCGGGTGTGGAAACGGTGACGGCACCGGTAAAAAACGTCGGCGCGGTGATAGGCGCCCCTTTCAGGGCGGTAGGGGATTTGATTACCGGTGTTTCGACCTCCACGTCCACCGTCGAGGAACTCAGAATACAAAATGAAAAGCTGGCTTCCGAGCTGATCCGCATGGAGGAGTATCGCCAGGAAAACGAGCGGCTCTCCGCGCTGCTCGGTCTCAAAGACGCCTACGGCTTGGAGTCCGTGGGCGCGCGCGTGATCATGAAGGGTGCCGATGCCTGGAACCGTGTGATCACCATCAATAAGGGAACCGCTTCGGGGTTCACCGTCGGCATGCCGGTGCTCAGCGCCAACGGTGGGCTTATAGGACAGATAGAAAGCGTCAGTTACGACAGTTCGGTCGTGCGCCTGATCACCGACGAGAAGAGCGGGGTGGCCGCATTCATCCAGTCCAACAGGACCGAAGGCATATGGGCAGGATCCGTGGACGGGGTCTTGCATCTCGAGTTCATCGCTGGGGATGTCGAGGTAAAAGTGGGGGATCCGATCATCACCTCGGGCTCCGGCGGAGTGTTTCCCAAGGGACTCGCCATCGGTGAGGTGGCCTCTATCGAGTTCGCCCCGGCCGATGTGTACAAGACGATCGTGGTGCGCCCGATTTCGCGTGCGGGTACCTACGAAGAGGTTTTGGTCATAACCGGCAGCGAGGCGGAGATCGTCGCCGCCCAAAACACGGGCACCACCACCGATACAGCGGGCGACGCTTCGAGTGCGGAGGCGCAGCAACCGGAAGGCACGACGGGTGGTTGATGATGAATAACACCATGCCACAGGCAACACCGGTCTTTACCATCGTCGGATCGCTGATATCCGTCCTGCTGCAACTGATGCTGGCGCCGAGTATCGCGGTATTCGAGGTGGCTCCCAACTTCCTGCTCTGTTTTGCGGTGGTAAATGCCATGTTCACCGGTGTGATCAGAGCAACCTCGGTGGGCTTCATCCTGGGGCTGGTCTACGACCTTATCGCGCAGGGGGCGCTCGGTGCGATGGCTCTGGTGCTGACGATCGTGGCCTACGCCATCAGCTCACTCAATAAAGAGGCGATCTCCATCAGCTGGACCATACAAGCTCTTTTTCTTCTACTCTCCGCCTTTGCCGGTGAGATTTTATATGCGGCGGAGTTGGCGGTCATCGGCTACGACGATAATTTCTGGCTGTCGTTTGGAATGCGGGTGATCCCCACAACGATTTATTGCGGCCTCATCGGCCTCATCATCTTTTTGATCATGAACCGACTCAATAAAAACAAACGTCCTGAAATACTCAGGAGCAAGTTCAAGTAAATGGATGGCAATATCGTCATACCCATCATCGTGATCGTCACCTTCATTTTGGCACTGGCGACTATAACCACGATCTATTTCGCCCGCCGACGCAAAAATAACAGGGGAGTACTCAAGAAGAGCTTCGTGCGACATTCGCTGCCTGCCGGTGTGGGGATAGAAGAGGTGCGTAAACCGATTTTTTCCGACAACCGGGAAAAGAAGGAGAACCGCGGCAGAATATATGCATTCGGCATCTTCATCGCCGCCGCCTTCGGAACCCTGGCCATGCGTTTATGGTCACTTCAGCTGCTCTCCGGCGATACCTATACCGAACTCGCGCAAAAGAACTACACCCGTAGCGCCTCCACAGCGGCAACGCGCGGACGGATTTTGGATAGAAACGGAAAGGTTCTGATAGGAAATCGCCCGTCACTCAGGGTGATGGCTCCGAAGGCCGCGGCCGACAACCCCATCATCGTACAGATGCTCTCGCTGGTGCTCGGCATCCCCAAGGGAATCGTAAGAAAGAATCTGCTCGACGACAACCAGGGCGCGCAATCCAACCGTCTGGTCGCCGATGATGTGCCGATGCATGCCATCGCCTTCATCAAGGAACACCCCGAGGTCTTTAAGGATGTGGAGATCGTCGAACGCACGATACGGACTTACCCCAACGGTGCGGCCGGGGCACATGTTTTGGGCTATATCGGGCCGGTTACCACAAGCGAGACGGACTTACCCACGGTAGTTGACTACGAGGGTGGCGATTTCGTCGGCAAGGACGGTGCCGAGGCGGCCTTCGAAGGCACCTTGCAGGGTGTGCGGGGCTCGAGAACCTATATGACCGATGTCGACGGAGTTCCCCTCGAGCTGATCGCCGAGGTGCCGCCGACGAGCGGATCCGATGTCATGCTGACAGTCGACGTGGAGCTGCAAAAGCAGACGGATCGCATTTTGGCCGAGGTGATAGCCGCGGCACGGGCGGGCGGCGCCCACTATGTCAATGCGGGTGCGTTGGTGTGCATCGATGTGGAGGACGGCGGGATATTGGCATCGTCCAGCTACCCGAGTTATAACCCCGAGGTGCTGGCAAACAGCTCCACCGAAGAGGTCTGGGCGGCTCTCATGGATCCGGCCGCCGACAACCCGCTCTTCAACCGGGTGATTTCCGGTCAATATCCCGCAGCATCCACCTTCAAGGCCTTTACCGGCCTGGCCGGTTTGGAAAACGGCATCGTGGTGGGGGATACCCACCACAACTGCACGGGCTCCTGGTCATACAGCAGCACCGACAACAGATGGGCGCAGAACTGTTGGCTTACAACGGGGCATGGATATCTCAGCCTCGAAGAGGCGATCAATCAGTCCTGCGACGTGTATTTCTATAACATCGGCGCGGCTTTTTTCGATCGTTGGTATGCCTTGGATGCAAGTACGCGCACAGACGACCTGCAGGACTATCTCAAGTCCTGGGGTTTCGGTTCGCGCACGGGAATCGAGCTGGCAGGTGAATCGACCGGCCGGATTCCGACGGAGAGTTGGAAGAAGGCAACCTGGCCCGATGAACCGGAGCGCACGCAGTGGCAGCCCGGGGACATGAGTAACATGTGTATCGGACAAGGAGACATTCTGGTTACACCGCTGCAGATCGCCAACGGCTATGCGGGCATCGCGCGGGGTGAGATGCTCAAACCCCACCTTCTCCACGCCGTGCTCAACAGCGAAGGCAATCCGGTGCTGTCAAACATCAGAGAGGAAAGCGATGTGAAGCCGACCTTCGATGATTACTCGCTCGCACGGATAAAAGACGGCCTCAGACGCGTGGTGGTGAGAATGGGCGGCGATTTCAACCGGCTGCCCGTAAACGTTGCCGGTAAGTCGGGTACCGCGGAGGTGGCCTCCGCGAAAGCCGAGTTCAACTGGTTTGCGGCCTACGCTCCCGCCGAAAACCCCAAGTACTGCGTTTGCTGTCTGATCGAGCAGGGCGGATATCCCTCAACCGTCGCGGTGCTGGGCGTGCAGCACACCTTAGCCGCGATCTATGGAGTGGAACTCGGCGAAATAATCATCGGCGAAGGGGGGAGAGAGCGCTAGATGCCCGTCCTTCCCCGAATAGAGGTGCCCAAGGGTTACGCCAGGGAAAGCACGCTGAAAACTTCGATTATGAAGTTCTTCGGCGTTGTGAATGTTCCTTTGATTTTGGTGAGTGCTGCCGTGGTCGCGCTCGGATTGCTCGTCGTCTACAGTGCAACCATGGGCTCGACCGACTTCAGTTTCTCCCATCAGATCATGGGTATAGGCGTCGGCTTGGTCATGATGTTGTTGCTCTGGCGCATCGACTACCATCGGTATGCCGATTGGGTCATTCCGCTTCTGGTGTTCGATTTCATCTTGCTGTTTTTGCCTTTGCTGCCCTTCATCGGGGTGGAGGTAAACGGTGCCCGGAGCTGGGTGAGGATCTTCGGTCAACAAATCCAACCGGGCGAAATCGCCAAGATACTCACTATCATCATCATGGCGGCCTTGGTCTCCAAATATCGCGGTAAGCTCCACTCGGGCAAGGATTACCTCAAGTGCCTCGGCATTCTCCTGGCTCTGCTCATCGCCATCATGCTCCAGCCCGACTTCGGCACGGGTATGGTGTTGTTCGTCACCGGCTTCTTCATCTTGCTTACGGGTGGTGCCCACCGGAAGTGGTTGCTCGTAACCGTCGGGGCGATAATCGCTGCGGTTCTTATATTGTTTACCATCGACCCGATCATGGATGATATGTTCGGGTCGGATGTGTTGCTCAAGGATTACCAGCGCAACCGACTCCTGGTGTTCATGGATGAGAATCTNNACAGCAGGCCAAGATCGCCATCGGTTCGGGCGGGATGTTCGGAAAGGGCCTGTTGCAGGGCACACAGTCGGGGCTCGGGTTTTTACCCGAGGCGCCCACGGACTTCATCTTTTGCGTACTCGCCGAGGAGTTGGGCTTCGTGGGGGCGGGAGTGTTGCTGTCGCTGTTTGCGGTACTTATCGCCATATGCTTCTGGATCGCCTTTAAGGCCGACGATCCCTTCGGAACCCTCATCGTCATGGGCTGCGTGGGTATGTGGACGTTTCAGATCATTGAAAACATCGGAATGACCTGCGGTTTGATGCCCATTACCGGTATTCCGCTGCCGTTTATAAGTTATGGATCATCGTCGATGCTCACAAACTTCATGGCCCTGGGTCTGATATCATCGGTGTGGGCACATAGATCCACTCAGAAAGCGAGATACGAGGATGAGCGCAAAAAAATCAAAAGGCCTCAAATTGCCGATCAGTCCTAAGACCCTATTCGATACCATAGCGGCCACGGGAACACAGAGTTCCAAGCGTATTGCGATTTCGCTTTTGGTCGACGTATCGGCGGAGCCCGGGTTTCTGCTCGCTGCAAAAGAGACTTTTCGGCCCCTTCACAGCGATGTGGAGATTTCGATCACCCCTTATTTCGACTCCACTCCCACCGTCGACGCCCGAAGCGACCTGGTGGTCGTATTGGCCGCCTCGTCTCCCGTTGTGGGCGATCTCTTACTTCGCGCCCTCTATGCCGAAGTTCCCGTGGTGATTGCCACCGACGACCCCCTGGAGACCGAGCGGGTGGCGCATGAAAACAACTTCGACCTCGATCCCCGTTACATGGTAACGGCAGCCGATCAGAGTAGTGATGTGGCCAAACGACACGCGAGCCTGTTTTACGAACTCGGTCGTTGGATGGTCAGGAGATTGCCGGCNNGCAAGCTGAGCCTCGCCCGCTCGTTGGAATTCGTGCGCGCACCGCTCGCCGACGATGTCATCCAGTCCACTTCGATGCAAAACGGCGTGGTGGCGGCGGTGTTTTTCCTACCCGGTGCCGACATGCCGATACTCACGCTCAATCAGGCCAAGATGTTGCTCAGGATCGCTGCGGCCTATGATGCGGAGATAAGCACCCGGCGCCTCAAGGAACTCGCGGTCATTTTGGCGAGTGGTTTCGGGCTCAGGGCGGCGGCACGTAAGCTCGTAGGTCTGGTGCCGGTGTTCGGCTGGGCCATGCGTGGAGCGGTGGGTCTTACCGGTACGTTGGCCATAGGTGAGGCGGCCAAGATATATTTCGAGGCCGGCGGCAGTCCTGCACAGATAGTCAAGAACATCAAACCCGGCAAAGGGGTAAAGCATACATGACGGATCGGATTTCTCTCTGGCCTCGAATAGAGTCTGTTTTGGATCGGGTCGAAAGACCTTCCCGCTACATCGATCACGAATACAACGCGGCAAGACCTGCGCCCGACACACGCTATCGGGCGGCGTTTCTCTATCCCGATACCTATGAGATCGGGCAGGCCAACGCTGCGATCGCCATACTTTACAAGCTGATCAATGAGCACGAGGGCTGTAGCGCCGAGCGTGTGTTTCTACCCTGGGTGGATATGATCGCTGCGATGCGTGAGGCGGGGATTGCGCTGTTTGCCTTGGAGTCGGCCACGCCTGTGGCGGGATTCGATCTTCTCGGCATCACCTTACCGCACACCCTGGCGGCAACGAACATCCTCGAAGCCCTCGACCTG
>DOMT01000100.1:203-374 GCA_003509825.1 Coriobacteriia bacterium | reverse complement strand
GCCTTCAACCCCGAGCCTCTCCACTGTTTCTTCGATGCCGTTGTTATCGGGGAGGCCGAGGAGGTTTTGATCGAGCTGGTGGAGGTGCATCGGGCCTGCAAGGAACGGGGGAGCTCGCGGCAGGAACTGCTGTTTGCCCTGGCGGCGATCGAGGGGGTTTACGTACCGTCG
>DOMT01000100.1:0-153 GCA_003509825.1 Coriobacteriia bacterium | reverse complement strand
ACCGTCACCAAACGTGTGATCAAAGATTTCGATAAGCTGCCCACCGTTACCGATCCGGTGGTTCCTTTCGCCGAGGTGGCCCACGACAGATTGACCGTGGAGATACTGCGCGGCTGCACACGCGGCTGTCGCTTCTGTCAGGCGGGCATGATC
>DOMT01000195.1 GCA_003509825.1 Coriobacteriia bacterium | reverse complement strand
CTCGTCGGGCTCATAACCCGAAGGTCATCGGTTCAAATCCGGTCCCCGCGACCAAAAAACCGCAGGTCAGAGGCTAGTTTTGCTTCTGGCCTGATTATTTTCAGGTCTAAAACTCTGTTACTGTCACAGAACCATCACCCTACATTACATTCTCCCTCGCTAGAGGTTCACTACTTGCCCCATCTTTGGAGCTGCTGCCGTCATAATCCTGCCGATGATAGCAGCGGCTTGCTCATCATCCTCACGCTGGGCGTGGGCGCACAGGTCCACCGTGATTTCCACGCTCGAATGACCCATGCGACTTGGCACAGCTTTGATGTTCAGGTCGCTTAACACTCAAAGCCTCACGCGGACCGACAAAGGCCTTCCTGTCAAGCATATCGGCATTCTCTCCAAAGCCTGCTCTCTGCATTTTTGTAGTACAACGAATACATGTAATCACTCGATAAACAGGTTGCCGGAGCCATCTGGAACGAACTGGAAAATGTTGCAAGCCTGGACGATCCCAGAAGCCGCGGCAAGGTTTTGACCGGACACTCACGAGGACTCCGGAGATACAGAGTCCAAGACTACCGCGTCATATGCGAGATACAAGCTTCAAGGATCGTGATAGTGGCAATCGATATCGAATATCGTAGCACCGTGTATCGAAAGAAATAGATTCCATTTGAATCATATCGATCTGTGAGTGAGTTTGTTTTATAAGGCGTATACTTCAACCATGAACATTACTGCGAAATCCGACGTCGAACCCTGTTGGGATGATCCCGACGCCTTGCCTCTCGCACCCGGCGGCGGGCGGCGCGACGCCATCCCTCTGGAAGATGATTTCGAGGTCGAAGGGCCTGACGATGCCGGTGCGATCGGGTGTCGGTTCTATGCTTTCAATACCGTTATCGCCATCAAAAGCTTCGGCGAGCCTGAGCTCTGCCTCTCCGTCTTCTCTCAGGCGCTCGAGCACTGTCGCGCCTACGAACGACTGTTTTCACGCACGCTTCTCCACTCCGATATCGCACGGATCAACGCGGTGGGCGGTGACGAGATCACCATCCACCACGAGACGTTCAGGCTGCTTGAGGCGGCGCGTTTTTATTGCCGGGAAAGCAGGGGGCGCTTCGACATCACCGTCGGTTCGTTTACCGGACTCTGGGATTTCAGCGCGGGAATCCTGCCCGATCCCGAAGAACTTGCAACACGGCTTTCGGCCGTAGACTGGAAAGCACTCGAACTCAAGGCGCGCAGCGGCAACTATTCCGCACAACTCGCAAACGTACGGGCCGCGCTCGACGTGGGCGGCATCGCAAAAGGTTACATCGCCGATGAACTCGCAATTTTGCTCGAATCGAACGGCATGACGAGCTTCATGATCAACCTCGGTGGAAACGTGCTGGCAAAAGGTCGCAAGTCAAACGGCGATGCCTGGAAGGTGGGTATACAGGATCCGAAGGATAAAGCGGGGATCCTCGGGGCAATAAACCTCGTCGACGGATCGGCAGTCACCAGCGGCACCTACNNCGGCGGTCACCAGCGGCACCTACGAGCGTTCATTCGTTCGTGACGGTATCCGCTACCACCACATCCTCGACCCCAAAACCGGCTCCCCTGTCGAGACGGACGTTGCCGGCGTTACCGTCATCACCCGACGCTCCCTCGACGCCGAAGGCTTTTCCACCACGCTCCTATCGCTCGGCATCGAGGCGGGAACGGAGTTCGCCAAGGCACGACCCGAGATCCTCACCGCTTACTTCGTCGACGAAAACGGTACGATCACCACCGCCTGACCCTCCTCGCATCCCCGCCGCCTGGGACCTAAGATGCACACGCAAGCCGCACATGATGCCGCCTTTGGGGATGAGCAGCGGTGAGCGTGACACCGGATCCTCGATGATATCGCAATCGAGCTCGAAGACCTGCTTGACCGGCTCCATAGCGATCCGGACGCGTTGCCGTTGCCCACCCGACAGTTCATCGATGGTGTACGATATGGAGAGCGCACTCGGAGTAGACGCTGTCGCCAGATCGGTGGACGGGTCGACGAAGACTACCGAACCTCTCCGGATCGCAGGCACGGTGCCGAACAACGGGTCGGCCTACAGTGTAGGTAACAACGATGCGTCGCCATAGGCTACGATGATGTCGAGATCGTACAGGGCGTCGATGTTTTCGGCACTGAGCGTGGCTGAGAACCGGGATTTATCGGGTTGCAAGGCATTGAGCTCCTCGGGAAACGCGATGCCTAAGTCTGTAAGATAGTCGGCACGAGGATCAACCGGGTAGTACAGGTAATACGTTGAGAGGTCCGTGGCATCGATCCGGAAGAACGCTCCGTCCTTGCCCTCCAGCTGCGGATATTTCCGATGTCTTTTCCTCAATGAGCGCTTCGATCTCGGCTACGTAGCGCTTGCCCTCCTCCTGTTGTTTCTCAATGACAGCATTTATTAGAATGCTCTAACTTTCTTCGAACACACTATATCCGACACCTCCCCCGACTCTGTCCGGAGGATCTTCATCTTGACTTTTCCGGGTGAGAAGAGCATCATGAACTTGCATATTTAAATTGTGCACAATTTAATCCGCGATCAGAGGAGTTTAGATGGGTATCTATGATTTGAGCGTGAAAGACGCCGGGGGTGCGGACGTGCAGCTTTCGGATTACAAGGGCAAGGTGCTGCTGGTCGTCAATACGGCAACGGGCTGTGGTTTTACTCCCCAGTACACAGGCTTGCAGCAAATGTACGATTTGTACAAAGACAAGGGTTTTGAGATTCTCGATTTTCCCTGCAATCAGTTCGGTAATCAGGCACCCGGTACCAACGACGAGATCGCCGAGTTTTGCACCGGACGCTTCGGCATCACCTTCAAACAGTTTGACAAAGTCGACGTAAACGGCGCGAACGAAAGCCCCCTGTTCGCCTGGCTCAAACAGCAGAAAAGCGGACTCGGCGGCAGCGACGTCAAGTGGAACTTCTCCAAATTCCTGATCGATGGCGAGGGTAAGGTCGTCAAGCGTTACGCATCGACGAAGGCACCCGAGGCCATCGCCAAAGATGTAGCAAAATTGCTTGCCTGATCAGGTGAGACCCTACATACCGCACTCCGATGCGCTACAATGGCATTTTATCGGTTGTAACGGTTTGGAGGCGGGTCGCATGGAGTATGAGGCACTGAAACTTAAGAACCAGCTTTGCTTTCCGCTGTACGCCGCGGCCAAGGAGGTTGTGAGCAAATACAAGCCCTACCTCGACGAAGTTGATCTGACTTACACGCAATACATCGCCATGATGGTGCTTTGGGAGCAAAATCGCATCGGCGTAAGCGAGCTGGGAGAGCATCTTCATCTCGATTCCGGCACCCTTACGCCGATGCTCAAGCGACTCGAAGACAAAGGATTTGTACGCCGCGAGCGCGACAAGACGGATGAGCGTGCCGTAAACATCATCCTCACCGACAAAGGTACGGCACTCGCCGATCGGGCATCGGTGATCCCGATGCAAGTCGGATCATGCCTACCCCTCTCGGCTGAAGAAGCAACAACCCTTTACGCCCTGCTCTACAAACTGCTCGAAGACTGATCCTATCGTCCGGCAGGTTCGGTGTCGTAGGAGAAAATGCTCCCGCTGATCGCATCTATCTCATACTCATACTCGGTGTTATTGAAGACGAACTCGATGTCGTACTCGGCGCGTCCATCGTCGAAATCCTGCTTGGTTTCGGTGAAAGTTACCCGGTCGACCGTGGTGCCCGTATGGGCCGTCGCCAACTCTTTGGCCCTATCCGGGCCGATATAGCTCGCCGTGTCCTGCGTCGTTTGCTGTGCGGTGTCGGAGTTACCGGCGTTTCCCGGGTTGTTCGCATCCCCGCCGCTGCGTGCACTGTCGGACGTGGCATTTCGCTGAGCCGAACCATCCGATGACGAGCCCCTGTTTCCCGAATCCGAAGCACTACCTTCGCCTGACTGTAGCGGCGCCGAGGTAGCGCCACCACCCGCACCCTGACCGGTATTCGATGTCGCGCAGGCTGTGAGCGACGCCGTCAAAGCCACGATCGCCACAGTGGCGATGACCGCCGGGAGTCTTCTTCCGGATTTCTTCAAACGTTGCATTTCCCGCCTCCTACCTCTTTGGTTTGCCATCCAAGGGAGCTGTCGCTCAATCGCCTGCATACCGCCTTGCGGCCGGTTTGCAATGGATGAACCGTCGTTTCTCAGGATACCGGACGCAGATTAAGAACAGATTAAGCGATCCCGCTCGGTGTGGGAGGTTTTGCCGCCTGGATTCCGGGAGCGATATCCGTTGTGAGCTCGATGCCGCCTGTCGCTGAATCGTCTCCAGAGCCTCCTACCGGGACGAGTGCCGAAGGCTGCTTAGGATGCGAAGACTCTATCCACACATCCTGGCGAAACCCCACCCTTTATGTGCCCGATTCTGATACACGCCATCATCGATAGCGTGGGCTTATTGCTCCCCGGTTGAGTTTTGCCGTTCGCAGCGCAAGTCATGACACTGTGTGAAAACGAGTCTCCTGCAGCAAATCGGCGGAAACGCGAGGTTTGAGATGGGGG
>DOMT01000023.1 GCA_003509825.1 Coriobacteriia bacterium | reverse complement strand
GTGTATGGAGTGAAGTGTGGCAGATATACATCTCTGGTGTCATGTGGGGCCTGGCCGGTCCGATCATCTTCTTGGTGGGTCCGTCGTTCCTAATCAATAATTGGTTTGCTCCCAAACAGGCCGGTAAGTTTCTCGGTATCGCCTCGGCCTTCACCGGCTTTGGAGCCTTTGTATGGTCCCCGACCTTTGCCGGCTTCATCGGTAGCATGGGTTACAGGACAGCGTTCTTTATTGAGGCGGTGGTAGCTGCTGTACTCATCCTGATTCCTGCATTTTTTCTATTTCGTACTCGCCCGGAAGACAAGGGTCTCAAACAATTCGGTATTGAGAAAGAATTGGCTGCTGGAGATGAGCCGAAGAAATACGGTCTTTCTGATAAATTTGCTNNTAGCGTTTTTCTGCATCCTCATTGCTGCCGGCTTGATTTCTCTCGGTGGTGGATATAAGTCTCTGATGCCGACTGCCGTTCAATGGGCAGGAGGTGCCGAGCTGGCAATACTGGGCGCTTGGATGATTTCCGCTGCTGCTATCGGTAATGTTGTTGGTAAGATATTCCTCGGCACACTGTCCGATCTCATCGGCATCCGCAACGGTATGATTATCTTTGCGGCTCTCAATATCATCGGTTTTGCTTTGATGCTCACCATGCTTGGTGGAAACACCGTTGTGATGCTTGTCGCTGGTTTTGCCATCGGTTCTGCAGATGCTATGATGTCCGTTGGATTGCCATTGATAACCCGTGCCGCCTACGGTGACCGTCAATACGCAAAAATCTATTCTTACCTAAACATGCCGATCGCTATCCTCGGCGGTTTTGGTGCTCCCGTCGTTACCGCTATCGGTAATACCGTCGGTTGGAATATCGCTTATGGCATCGGTATCATCTCCATGGCCATTATTGCCACTGCGTGCATCGTCGCCTACAACTCTACAAGAAAGTACCTCCCGCTCTGGACCTATGAGGGCGATCCCGAGAAGAAAAAATCCGATCTGGCTGCATAACGACGTTCGATCGTAGGATTATTTGTTCCGAAGAAGTTTGATGCAGTACTGAAACATGCAGCTCGCGAAAGTGGGCTGCATGTGTCTTTTGCGGGGCGATTCCCCTGGTTCGAGCCTGTCGCGCAGGGGATATTTCCATACTACCGCACAGTTAATCTTTGCTCTGAGACATAGAGCCTGAAGGGTTAAACAGGCTCCTGTACTCATAAAACATCATTCTCCCGTATTAGAATCCGAGCATAGGAATATCGTTCGAAGGATGGGGCGGCTTACGGCCGCCTTCAGGCTGTGGCTCCTTCCAGGAAAGAAAGGAACGCTATGAGAATAAAAGACAAGACCGTTCTGAAGAATCTCGGATCCTGCGGCTTCGGTGGTGCTTCCAACGTAGCGAACGTCGATGTCTTGGACGGTCGGGTCGTCCGTATCCGACCGCTGCACTACAGCGACGACTACACGCCTGAGGAGCTCAACGAGTGGAGATACGAGGTGCGCGGCCACACCTTCCGCCCGGGCATGAAGACGTTGTTGCCGCCGCTGGCCCTCGGCTACAAGAAGCGCGCCTATTCGCCCAACCGCGTACCCTATCCGCTCAAGCGCGTGGACTGGGACCCGAAAGGCGAGCGCAACCCGCAAAACCGTGGCATCAGCGATTATGAGCGCATCAGTTGGGATGAGGCCACCACCATCATCGCCGAGGAGCTGATCCGCATCGATGAGCGGTACGGCAATCTTTCGATCCTGGTGCAGGGCGAGGGCCACGGCGAGACCAAGGCCATCAGCGGTGCCCATGGATTTCATTCGGTGCTGCTCGACCATGTAAACGACGAGCCCGGTTATTACACGGTGCAGGCCCGCCAGCCCGACAGCTGGGAGGGTTGGTATTGGGGTGCCAAGCATGTATGGGGTATGGAGTCGCACGGACAGCAGAACCCCGAGGATAACGTCATCAAGGACGTGAGTGAAAACAGCGATGCCGTGCTCTTTTGGGGAGCGGATCCCGAAACCACACCCTGGGGTTGGGGTGGCATGCAGCCCGGACGCATCTGCTACTGGTTTACCGAGATCGGGGTGCAGCAGATCCATATCGCGCCCGACGTCAACTACACCAACGCGGTGCATGCCGACAAGTGGATACCCGTCCTTCCCAATACCGACGCGGCGTCNNCCTACGTGTGGATGACCGAGGGACTCTACGACAAGGAGTACATCGCCACTCATGCCGAAGGCTTCGACTGGTTCGAGTACTACGTGCTCGGAAACGAGGACGGCATTCCCAAGACCCCCGCGTGGGCGGCAAAGAAGTGCGGCATCCCGTCTTATCGCATCAAAGCCTTCGCGCGTTACTGGGGCACCCATCTCGTCTCCATCGCGCACTGCAACGGCGGCGGCTACATCCGCTCCTGCTTTTCGCNNGAACCGGCTCGTCTCGAGGTCTGTCTGCTCGCCATGCAGGGCCTGGGCAAGCCCGGCGTACATCAGTTCAAGTTCATCGAATGGGTCTTGCAAGGTGTAAACCCCGTGCCACCCAGCGAGATATACCCTTCAGTGGCGTCCGTCTATCACGGCTGGCGTATGAGCGCCCCCAAGCACTTCATTCCCAAGACCATGACCCCACAGGCCATCCTGGAGCCGCCCATCGACTGGTACGGTCATGTGGTCTGTTCCATGAAGCGCGAGGATCAGTTCCTGGGATTTCACTACCCCGAGGAAGGCGCACATCCCCTGCATATGATCTGGAGCGATACGCCGTGTTGGGAGACGTGCTGGAACGGCGGCTTCAAGTATCAGGAGGCCATCCGCGACGAGAGTATCGAGTTTTACCTGGTGCAGCATCCCTGGATGGAAAACGACACACTGTTGGCCGACATCATCTTACCGGTATCGACGCTCTTCGAGCTCAAGGATATCGCCGCCGACATCTTCAGCGGTCAGTGGAGCAAGCTGGTCTACGAGGATCAGGCCATCGAGGCGATCGGCGAGGCTAAAGGCGACTATCAGGTGGTGCTCGAGATCGCTAAAAAGCTGGAAACCTACGGCGGTAAGTACGTGGGACTTTACGACAAGCTCACCGAGGGTCGCACCATCGATGAGGACGTGAAGTACGGATTCGAGAACAGCGGCGTGCCGCTCGACGAATACTCTTTCGAGGACTTCATCGAGCAACAGTACTTCGCCTTTCCCACCAAGAAGGATTGGGAGAAGGATCCCGTCGGCCTGGAGCTGTTTGCCACCGACCCCGTCAAACATCCTCTGCGAACCCCGTCGGGCAAGCTGGAGTTCTATTCCATCGGATTGGCGGAGAACTTCCCCGATGACAAGATCCGTGGCCCGGTGCCCAAGTGGATCGAGGAGGGTGACGGTCACCGGGAACGCATTTCCTCCGCGCGTGCCGAACTCTACCCCTACCTGCTGGTGTCCAACCACCCGCGTTGGCGCGTGCATGCCCAGCACGATGACATCACCTGGCTTCGGGAGATCAAAACCTGTAAGGTCATCGGGCCCGACGGTTACGGTTATGAACCGATCTGGGTGCATCCGACGGATGCGGCTAAGCACGGCCTGCAAGACGGTGATATCGCCAAGCTCTACAACGAACGCGGGGCGGTGCTCGGAGGAGTCATCGTCACCGAGCGCATCATGCCGGGAGCACTCTATCAGGATCACGGCGCACGTACCGATGTTTTGGAATACGGCCCGGGCGGCCTTGACCGCGGGGGCGCCAACAACCTGCTCTGTCCCTCGGCGACCTCATCCAAAAACGCCGTCGGAGAAGTGACCAACGGCTTTTTGGTAGCTATCGAAAAAGTGGATATAGCCGAGCTTGCCGCGAAGTATCCCGAGGCCTGGGCGCGGGATTACGACCCGCATGCAGGCTTGGTGGCTAGTGCCCGTATCGTAAAGGAGGCCTGATATGTCCAAGGTATTCATCGTAGATATAGCAAAATGTAACGGTTGCTATGGCTGTCAGATAGCCTGTAAGGACGAGCATTGCGAAACCGATTGGCGCCCCTATGCCGCGTCGCAGCCCGACATAGGGCAATTCTGGATGCGTGTGGACGAAAAGACCCGTGGTCAAATTCCCGTGGTGCGCGTGTCCTACACCCCTACGTTTTGCGCCCATTGTGCGGATGCCCCGTGTGAGGCGGCCTGCGCTGAAGGTGCCTTCAAGCGGCGCGACGACGGTCTGTTGCTCATCGACCCCGATATATGCAGCGGTTGCGGCTCCTGTGTAAAAAGCTGTCCGCAGGGCTCGATCTACTTCAACGACGAGCTCGGCCTGGCCCAGAAGTGTACGGGTTGCGCACATCTGTTGGATAACGGCTGGCAGGTTCCCCGCTGTGTGGATGTCTGCTCACACGATGCGATTCTTTATATGGAGGAGTCCGAGGTAGCCGACCTGCTGGCGGACGCCGAGTTCATCGAAGGTCTGGCAGGTTTCGGCCCACGCGTGTATTACCGCAATCTACCCAAACGTTTCGTTGCGGGATCGGCGATCGACTTTGTTGCGGATGAGGTGGTGATCGGCGCCAAGGTGTTGCTTCTCGACGGTGCGGACCGTGTGGCCGAGCAGACGACCGACTGGTACGGTGACTTCAAGTTCGACCAGGTGGCTCCTGCCGACTATCGTGTGGCCATCGAGATGGATGGTTATGCCCGCAAGGAGGCTTCGGCCGACGTGCGCGAGATCGATCTGTTTATCGGCGAGATCGGTTTGGACAAAGTGTAACTCCTGCATAAGCGTCTGACATACCTGTTTGCCGCCGCCGGCGTGATGCTGGTTTTGGGCCTCGTGTATGCCTGGTCGATATTCGCCGTGCCGCTGGGGGAGGCATACGGGTGGGACCCGTCCCTGCTTCCCCATACCTTCTCTTTGTCGATGGCGTCCTTTTGCATAGGTGGCTTGGTGTGCTCCTATGTGTCGCGCAGGCTGTCGATAGGAATCGCCCTGCGTTTCGCCGCAACGCTGCAGGCATCGGGCTTCGTTTTGGTCTCTTTGACGGCTTCGCAGGGAATTTGGACGGTTTATGTCTTTTATGCCGTGGTTGCGGGTATCGGTTGCGGCATCGCCTACACCACGATAATATCCACGGTAAACCTTTGGTTTCCCGATAAGGTCGGCTTTTCCTCCGGTGCTTTGATGATGGGGTTCGGCCTGGGCAGCCTTACTCTGGGAACGGCATCGGCATCGGCGATCGAGGTCATCGGGCTGACCCCTACCTTCATCGTGATCGGACTTTTGAGTTTCGTCGTCCTGTCGATACTCTCGCTTCTCTTGAGACCGGCTCCGGAAAGCGTTGAGCTGCTCTTTGTAAAAAAGGCGGGAGGCTCTCCTGTTACCATCGTCTCCGGTCCGGCGCGGCCGATGCTCAAAAGTCCCCTCTTTTATCTTTTCGTCGCTTGGGCGATGCTCACCCTCGGTGCGCTTCTAACCCTGATCGGTAATTCCAAGCAAGGGGCGCTCTCCCTCGGTGTCGATCCGACCTATGCCACCCTGATCGTCGGATTCGTGTCGATGATGAACGGTATCGCACGCATTACGATCGGGCTTATCTTCGATAGGACGAGTCTTAAAACCACGATGACCATAGCGTCTTTGGTGGCTATCATCGCTATGGCGGCCATAGCCGTGGCGTTTTTCAATTTGAATCCCGCTCTCTACTATGTGGCGGCACTGCTTGCCGGCTTTGCCGCAGGCTGCATGCCCGTATTGTCCTCGACCTTCGTGCGCGAGGGTTTTGGGGCCGCCGACTACACCAAGAACCTCTCCTACATGAATTTCAGTGTGGCACTCGCATCGTTGGTCTCTTCGGTCACCATCGCCATCGGAAGTTTGCTCGGAGGGGATACGGTCATCTACATCATCCACACCGGCTCGGTGATATCGGCGGCGATTATCGCAATGATATTTTTCCCTATGTATGATTGCACGAAGCCATCTCAGAAAGAAGAGTAATGATCCGAAAGGAGTGCTTTCATTTTCAAGGGAAAATCATGCGAATGTCGCCCTATCGGCTCTCGAGAGCAGTCGTTATGGGATCATCTGCATGATCCGGAGTCAAAATGGCAGTAAAACTCGATCCCGGTTCAAAAGAACGAGACAGGTAAGACGAAACTTTCGTTTTCGCTCTGTATTGCAAATATGGAGCGTCAATCGTTTCGATGGGTAAAGGGTTTCGCCACGTTAGGGATGACGGCGAGATGCGTGTTCTCACAGGAACACTAGTATCGAACGAGGTAGTGTTTTTTTGCGAATCACCCTTCCGTATTGACGCTGGGACGGTTTTGTTTTGTTATTCTTGGTTGTGGTACATATTTCGGGAGGCAGCGACATGTCGTTGTTTTCCGACAACCGTAGGGAAGACGGGTTGACGTATGGGCGATATCGGCGATTTGTCGAGGAAGAGTATAGGCGGTGGTGATACAGGTATCGGCTCNNTCCCTATCACGTCGGGTTCGACAGGAATCTTTTTTCGGTCATGCGCTCGTTGCGCGGGGCACTCTTCGATGACGCCCTGGACCCGGCCCCCTCTTCCGAACCGCCTTTGCGGGACAGGGAGACGGGCGTCGACGAGCAGGATTTTCCGGGGGTGTTGTTCTGGCCGGGTTGTACCTTGTCCGCCTATGCGCCCGAGCTGACCTCGGTCGCCTACAAAGCCCTTGCCGATGCGAATCGGGTTTCGGCGATGACTGTGCGATGTTGCGGGAATATTCTCCGTAATATCGG
>DOMT01000072.1 GCA_003509825.1 Coriobacteriia bacterium | reverse complement strand
CGATGCAGCAAAACGGTGCTATTCCGTTCGCCTCAAGGTCGTCCGTGCCGACTCCCGAGGCGATAGCGACGACCTCTCGGACATCCACCGCCGATGCCGCCTACGGCGCCTCGGCTTCACGCGGCGGCCTGGAACCGTTTCCTGCGGCTGCGCCCCTACCCGAGACACCTCCGATCAGGCAGACGAGCTCGGAGAGCAATCCGCCTCGCAAGCGAAGGAAGAGCCGGGGAGCCGGGGTGGTTTCGGTAATCATGAAGGTTATGGCCGTAGTTGCCTGGATTATCGGTATCGTGGTGATGATCGGTGCCGGTGACTCCATAATCTCAGCCTTTGATCCGTTTTCCTTTAACGCGATCGTGGATGTTCTCACAGAAAATGAGACTGTGAAGCAAGGCTTGACCTTTATCGTTTTCGGTTTCCTCTTCTTCGGAGTGGCCGAAATCATCAGGTTGCTGGGCGACTATCGTCGGTAAAACGGCGATAAGCGCTTCGGCAAAGACATGACAGTCGTGCCTATACGTGCTCGGACGGGCGTTTGTTAAACGTGACGTCCGAGGCTTTAGGCGCAGTAACAAAATGAACGAATGGAGGACGGATGCTGCTTTGTGCACGCTACGTATTACCCGTTAGCCGGCCACATATCGAAAACGGTGCGGTTTTAGTCCGCGACGGCAAGATCGTCGACGTGGGTTACTCGACCAAACTCAAGACCATGTACCCGGGTGAAGAGACCCGGGACTTCGGTTTGGCCGCCTTGATGCCGGGCTTCGTCGACGCACACACCCATATGCAGAGCTCGGTCATGCGCGGTCTTATCAGCGATGCTCCCTACGCAGCTTGGAATCTACTTCTTGCCGAAAAAGAGAAGTTGCTCACGTACGAAGACAGGGTCGATTCGTCCATGATCGGTGCCTTGGAGGCCATCAAGAGCGGCATTACGACCGTAGCCGATATCACCCACAGCGACGCACCGCTTACCGCTGCAAAGCTTTCGGGGCTCCGGGGTATCTTCTACCGCGAGGTGGGTACTTTGGAGCGCAGCGAGGTCGAGGGTGCCCTCGACCAGGCATTTGCCGACATAGAGACTTGGCGGCAAAAAACCGATTCCGAAAAGATCGAGATCGGCATCGCACCCGCGCCGCTGTTCTCCAGTCATCCACAGGTATTCAAAGGTGTGGCCGAATACGCCGCCGACGGAACGCCCGTCGCCTGTCATCTGGCAGGCAGTCGTGAGGAATATGAGTTCATCCGCTACGGCTCCTCGCCGTTTTCCGTACACTCCCGCGAGCAGGAGCGTGGCTTCGGTATCGACATGCCGCCGTGGCTGGCCACCGGCGTAAGCCCGGTGAGATACGTGCTCAACTGGGGGTTGCTCGAGGTCCCCAATCTGCTTGCCATCCACTGTGTGCAGGTGGATGACGACGACATCGACAAACTTGCCGAGCACGATGTTGCCATCGCGGTTTGCTCGCGCTGCAACGCACAGCTCGCCATGGGTGTGGCGCCGCTCTCCAAATTCATAGAAGCGGATATCCGGGTGGGCCTGGGCATCGACTCACCCGCCGCCACCTCGTCATCCGACCCGCTGGTGGAGATGCGTATCGCGCTGCTTTTGCAACGCGCTCTGGGAAGCCGCAGCGACTTCTTCTCAGCTACCCAGATGGTCAGGCTGGCAACCCTCGGTGCCGCCGAGGCTTTGCGCATCGACGACAAGGTGGGGTCTTTGGATATCGGCAAATGTGCCGACATCATCGCCATGGATCTTTCCAATTCCAACCAGGCACCCACGCACGACCCCAACTCCGCCATCGTACACACGGCCACCCAGGACAATATCCTCATGACCATGATCGGCGGCGAGATTCTTTATGACGGGCGCAATCACCTGCACGATGTGGACATCCAACGCGTTTTTGCCCGTGCCGAAAAAATGCGTTTGAAGCTCAAGGGATAAGGAGTGGCTTTGGCTGCGAAAAGTAATAAAACCGCAAAGAATAAAAACGTCGGGCAACCGACCCGTTCGGGATCCGGCGTAAAGCCCGAGAGCAGGCTCAAGCGATTCGGTGTCATCGCTATCTGCGTGATAGTATCTCTGAGCCTGATGCTGCCGGTTGCAGGCATCGGCGTAGCCAGCTGTACGCCTGTGTCAACGAAGACAAGCGCGGGGTAGCGGGGTGCTCGGGAGCGTTAGCCGCCCATACAGCCGCCTACAGGCAGAAGCGCTCTCTCTCCGTGTAGTCTTGCGCATCTTCAAGCAGCCTCTGCCGACCGAGTTCGTTGAGCTTTCTGAAGGAGCTGATGAGGCTTTGTTCCTGTGCCGATATTGCGTGTGAGGTATCTGAGCCGATGATGGCGGAAAGAGGGATATTGAAGAGCTTACTCATCTTTGCGAGCATCTCGATATCAGGAAGGTTGTCGCCACGCGTCCAGTTGGTAATGGCAGCCTTCGATACGCCGAGGAGCCGGGCAATCTCAACCTTTTTGTACCCCGACAGGCTGATTGCCGTGGTGATATTCTTAGTCACGTTTTCTTTTAGGCTGGACATGGCATCTTCTCTCGCTCTAGCATGTGGCAGGAAAATTTCTTTTTATGCTTGATGATGTACGTTATATTATTGTAAACTACGCCTTGCTTGTTTGTTGATAGGGCGTTACGCTGCGGTTGTATTGCGGCGACTTGGGGATAACTCAAGGGTCTGAGACGACGGAAAAATTGTTTCTTGCTATCAAGGGGGGGGGGTATTATCATGTCAGAGGTCGAGTTTTGCAGTAGCTCGAAGGAGCAACCATGGTTTACCAAAGTATCGAGAAGTATCTTCGTGAAAGTAACATCGATCGCGCGCTTTTTGCAAAGCAAGCACTCTTAACCGAGGAGGCGCTCACTCAAATACTCGAGGGCAAACGAAATATAAGCATTGAGGAGTATTTAGAGATAGTGAGAACACTTTGTTTGCCACTAGACTACTTCTCTCCCGTACAAGATGACGGCGGTCTTTACTCGTAAAAGCATTCCTACGCACCCCGCTTCAGCAGGTACTTTTACCCAAGACTTTCCGTGCACCAAGTATCCGGCGATATCCGTCACCTCACTGTCGTTATACTCTATCAGGGAATAGATGAGATGTCGGACTCATGTAGCCACCACCACTGTGAGCGGCGCAACAAATAGCCGCAAACGGCAACCGCGGGCAAGAAACTTCTTCCGCACCGAAAACACCTCTTGAAATTAAGAAAATCTGTATTACTATTACATACGTTCAGAAATTCTGAACGTAGTGAGATATCTCCGCCTACTTGTAGCTTATCCATCCTTTTTCTTGGTAACGACAAAAAGGGTGGAGCCTCAACGCGAGAAATCGCAAGGGTTCAGTTTGCTTTAGTTTTGGAAGGAGCGTTACCATGTGGATGTTTTTACTGCAATTAGTCATCCTGCTTGCCTGCATCTTTATCGGTGCCAGGTTGGGCGGCGTTGGCCTGGGCGTGATGGGCGGTGTCGGACTCGCCATCGNNCCAGCCACAAAGCCCGCCGATTGATGTCATGCTCATGATCGCCGCTGTCGTTACTGCAGCGAGTGCGCTACAGGCGTCCGGGGGTATGGACTTTCTTGTTCATGTGGCAGAGAAGGCTTTGCGCAGAAACCCCAAGCGTATCACCTTTATTGCACCGATTATCACCTACCTCTTTACGCTGTGCGCCGGTACCGGTCACGTTGCCTACTCCGTGCTCCCGGTTATCGCAGAGGTTGCCCGTGAGACAGGAGTGAGGCCCGAGCGTCCCATGTCCATTGCGGTTATCGCTTCGCAGCAAGCCATCACCGCAAGCCCCATCTCGGCGGCTACGGTTGCGCTTCTCAGCATGCTTGCCGGCTTTAACATCTCACTTATTCAGATTCTCCTGATTTGTATTCCCTCAACCTTCGTTGCCTGTATGATCGGCGCCTTCGTGGTCAACAAAATGGGCAAGGAGCTTCCCGAGGATCCCGAGTATCTCAAGCGTCTCGAGCAGGGTCTGGCTCCCATCAAGGCCGGGAAAAAACAGTACGTCCCCACCACCACCTCTAAAATCGCCGTGGGCCTGTTCCTCCTTGCAGCCGTTATGGNNTTATGGTTGTATTGATGGGCTCCTTTGAGTTCCTTCGCCCCGGCTGGACCATCGAGGAGAAGTTTACCCGTATGGGTATGCCCGTTGCCATCGAGGTTATCATGCTCACCATTGCCGCCGCCATCCTGATTGTGTGCAGGCCCAAAGCATCCGATGTTACCAACGGTAGCGTATTCCAAGCCGGTATGACTGCGGTTATCGCCATCTTCGGTATCGCGTGGATGGGTGACACCTTCTTCAAAGGTAACGCCGAGTTTGTTAATACCTCCATTGCCGATCTGGTTACCGCAGCACCTTGGTTGCTTGCCGTTGCCCTCTTCGCACTCTCCATCCTGCTGTACAGTCAGGCCGCCACGGTGAGAACGCTTATGCCGCTCGGTATTACCCTGGGCATCAACCCCGCGCTACTCATTGCTATGTTCCCGGCTGTTAACGGTTACTTCTTCATCCCCAACTATCCCACCGTTGTTGCAGCAATCAACTTCGATAGAACCGGTACCACCCGTATCGGTAAGTACATCCTCAACCATAGCTTTATGGTTCCCGGCTTGGTTGCCACGGTTGGTGCAGTGGTCATAGGTATAGGCCTCAGCATGATCGTGCTGCCCATGTAGCACCGGTTTTGAGTGGTCCGGAAGCGGACGCGTCCCTTCCGGACCACTTTGCGCGTTATAAGTAAAAGTAAAGTAAGGAGCAATATGACAACTGAGAACTACCGTATAGAAAAGGATTTTCTCGGAGAGAAGGAAGTGCCTGCAGAGGCCTACTACGGCGTACAGACCATGCGCGCCGTGGATAACTTCCCCATCACGGGATACCGCATCGACAGCGCACTGATCAATGCGATGGCTTTGGTTAAAAAGGCCGCCGCTCGTGCAAACTGTGAGATCGGTATCTTGGACGAGAAGGTCTCTGCCGCCATCATGGCTGCTGCCGACGAGATTCTCGAGGGTAAGCTGCACGACCAGTTTATCACCGACCCCATTCAGGGTGGTGCAGGCACCTCGGTTAACATGAACACCAACGAGGTTATCGCCAATCGCGCACTCGAGATCATCGGCGAAGAAAAGGGCAACTACAAGATCATCAGCCCCAACTCGCACGTAAACATGGCGCAGTCCACCAACGACTCCTTTCCTACCGCCATTCACCTTGCGGCGCTTGCACGCATCGAGAGCCTGCTCGTTGCCATGGAGGCCTTGCATGCCGAGTTCGGCAACAAGGCAGAAGAGTTCAGCGGCATGATCAAGATGGGTCGTACCCACCTGCAGGATGCCGTGCCCATTTGTTTGGGACAGGAGTTTGAGGCCTACGCTCTCGTAGTGGAGCGTTACATCGAGCGCGTCAAGGCTGCCCGCGAGCATCTCTATGAGGTCAATATGGGTGCAACGGCAGTAGGTACCGGTCTCAACGCCGACCCCGAATACATCGAAAAAGCAGTTGAGTATCTTGCCGAGTACAGCGGCATGCCCATCAAGCGCGCGTCCAATTTGGTTGATGGAACCCAAAATACCGATTGTTACATGGAGGTCTCCTCGGTTCTCAAGAACTGCATGATGGCTCTTTCGAAGATCATGAATGATCTGCGTATGATGGCTTCCGGCCCCCGCTGCGGTCTGGGCGAGATCAATCTGCCTCCCCGTCAGCCCGGCTCTTCCATTATGCCCGGTAAGGTTAATCCTGTTATGGCCGAGGTGCTCAACCAGTCTGCCTTCCAGGTGGCCGGTAACGACCTCGCCATCACTCTTGCCTGCGAGGCCGGCCAGTTCGAGCTCAACGTTATGGAGCCCGTATTGGTGTTTAACCTGCTGCAATCCATCTCCATCATGTCTAACGTGTTTACCGTCTTTAGGACGCACTGTCTTGAGGGTATTACTGCCAACGAGGAGAGAATGCAGGAGTACGTTGATAACAGCGTGGGTGTTATCACTGCCATCAACCCCCATGTAGGTTATGAGACCGCTGCCGCAATCGCCAAAGAGGCCATCGCCACCAAGCGTCCCGTGCGCATGCTGGCGCTTGAGAAGGGCGTGCTCACCAGCGAGGAGCTCGACATCATCTTGCATCCGCTCGAGATGACTCACCCCGGTATCGCCGGCAAAGAGCTATTGAAGAAATAAGACGTAGCAATTACCTTGTAGGCCGCTCCCTTTCGGATGCGCGCCTACAAGGCGTCGTTTACTTACACGAAAGAGGAGCTAGAATATGAATCAAGGTAAGGCGGAAAACGCCCTGCGCAAACTGCACTCATTGTCAGGTGTTATTCCGCTGGGTGTGTTTCTTATGGTTCACATGTTGGTGAACTATTCGGCAACCGGCGGAGAAGAGGCGTATAACTTTGCCGCCGGTATTATGGCAAACCTGCCCTTCAGGTATTTTCTGGAGACGTTTGTTATCTTCGTGCCCCTGCTGTTTCACGCAGTGTACGGCGTTTACGTTGCCCTCAAGGCAAAACAGAACGTTTTGAAATACGGTTATTTTAGAAACTGGGGCTTCTTCTTTCAAAGAGTCACGGGATTTATCGCTTTTGCCTTTGTCATCTGGCACATCTGGGATACAAGGGTGCAAGCTGCTTTGGGTGCAGAGCCTAACTTTGAGATGATGGCCGCTTTGGTTACCGATCCTCTCACTCTCGGCCTGTACCTCGTTGGTGTGGTATGCGTTCTCTTCCACTTTGCAAACGGTCTCTGGACGCTTTTGATCACTTGGGGGATCACCGTGACGCCCAAGTCGCAAAAGTTTACCCAGTATGCCCTGATGTTATTTTTTATCGGTTTTTCGGCACTTGGCGTGCAAGCGCTTTTTGCTTTTGCCCAGTAGCTCGGTGAGAGGAAGCATAATATGAGCAATAAGAGAATCTCGGTGGTCGGCGGCGGCCTTGCAGGCCTGATGGCGACCCTGAAGATCGTTGAGGCAGGGGGAACGGTAGACCTTTTCTCCCTCGTGCCCGTAAAAAGATCACACTCGGCGTGTGCCCAAGGCGGCATCAACGCCGTGCTGAATACAAAAGGTGAGAACGACTCCGTGTGGGAGCACTTCGATGACTCCATCTATGGCGGCGACTTTCTTGCCAATCAGCCTCAGGTTAAGGCTATGGTTGAGGCTGCACCGAAGATCATCAACATGTTTGACCGCATGGGTGTTATGTTTAACAGAACACCCGAAGGCTTGTTGGACTTTCGTCGCTTCGGCGGCACGCGCCATCGCAGAACCGCTTTTGCCGGCGCAACCACGGGTCAGCAGCTGCTCTACGCTCTCGATGAGCAGGTGCGCCGCCTTGAGGCTAAGGGCCTCGTTACCAAGTACGAAGGCTGGGAGTTCGTCTCCGCAATCATAGATGAGGGCGTGTGCTGCGGTATTACCGCTCAAAACCTTGCTACCATGGAGATAAAAGCGTTTCGCGCCGGTGCGGTAATCATCGCAACGGGTGGCCTGGGTGCCGTCTTCGGTAAATCCACCAACTCCACCATCAATACCGGGTATGCTGCCGCAAAGCTGTATCGTCAAGGCGCACTCTATGCCAACGGTGAGTTTATCCAGATTCATCCCACCGCCATTCCCGGTACCGATAAAAATCGCCTTATGAGCGAGTCTGCTCGTGGTGAAGGTGGCCGTGTGTGGACCTATAAAGATGGTAAGCCCTGGTACTTTCTTGAGGAAAAATACCCCGCTTACGGCAATCTGGTGCCCCGCGACATTGCTGCACGCGAGATATTCGATGTGTGCGTAAGGCAAAAGCTGGGCGTTGACGGCCAAAACGTGGTATATCTCGACCTCTCGCACATCGATGCTGCCGAGCTCGATAACAAGCTGGGCGGCATCATCGAGATTTACGAGCGCTTCGTCGGCGAGGATCCCCGCAAGGTGCCTATGATGATCTTTCCGGGCGTGCACTACTCCATGGGTGGTCTTTGGGTTGACATCAAGCAGCAAACCAATATCCCCGGCCTCTATGCTGCCGGCGAGTGTGACTACTCGCAGCACGGCGCAAACCGCTTGGGCGCCAACTCCCTGCTCTCTGCCGTATACGGCGGTTTGGCTGCCGGTCCCGAGGCTATCTCCTACGCGCAGGGTCTTTCCGGGAGCGTAGCGAGCTCTTCGGTATATGAGGCGGCGCTGAAGAAAGACCAAGATGAATACAACGGCATTCTCGCCCTCAAGGGTAAGGAGAACCCCTACGTTCTTCACCAGGAGCTCGGCGAGCTTATGACCGAGAACGTGACGGTGGTGAGGGAAAACGCAAGACTTTCCGAGACCTATGAAAAGCTCGGAGAGTTCTCCGAGCGCTTTAAAAACGTGGGTATCACAGATACCTCTGCATGGTGCAACACCAATGCGCCCTTTATCCGTCAGCTCGGGGGAATGATCGATCTTGCCAAGATCATCACACTCGGTGCCCTCAACCGTAACGAAAGCCGTGGGTCGCACTACAAGCCGGAGTTCCCCGAGCGCAACGATGCCGAGTGGCTCAAAACAACCATTGCCACCTATGACCCTGCAAGCAACGGGCCGAAACTCTCATACGAAGAGGTGGATATCTCGTTGATCGAACCCCGCAAGCGTGATTATTCCAAGGCAAAAGAGGAGAAGAAATAAATGGCAGCACAAAAAGAAATTCGCTTAATCATCAAGCGTCAGGCAGGGCCTGAATCTTCTTCTTACACCGAGGAGTTTGCCATCCCGTATCAGCCCAACATGAACGTTACGGCTGCTTTGATGGAGATTCGCAAAAACCCCATAAATGCAGCCGGTAAAAAAACCGAACCGGTTATCTGGGAGAGCGTGTGCCTCGAAGAGGTGTGCGGCAGCTGCTCCATGCTTATCAACGGCAAGCCTCGTCAGGCCTGTGCCGCTTTGATAGACAATCTTTCGCAGCCTATCCACCTGGCACCCCTCAGTACCTTTCCTTTGGTAAGAGACCTGATGGTAGACCGTGAGCAACTCTTCGATGCACTCAAAAAGGTGCATGCCTGGATTGAGATCGACGGTATCTTCGATCTCGGTTCCGGGCCCCGCATGCCCGAGAGGACGAGAAAATGGGCCTATGAGCTCTCTAAGTGCATGACCTGCGGCTGCTGCGCGGAAGCTTGCCCCAACGTCAATGCCAAGTCTAACTTCATGGGCCCCGCTTCCATCTCCCAGGTGCGTTTGTTCAATGCCCATCCCACCGGTGAGATGAGTAAAGAGGTGCGTCTGAGCGAGATTATGAAGTCGGGTGGCATCACCTCTTGCGGTAACTCGCAAAACTGTGTGGAGGTATGCCCCAAGAGCATTCCTCTTACCACGTCGATCGCCGACCTCAACAGGAAGACGACCATTCAATCGTTCAAAAACATGCTCGGCAGCTTCTAGCCGGTGCCATAAGAGGGACTCGCTTTCGCACCCACCCATGGTTGTAATGGGTGGGTGCGAGGCAAGCTCCTATCCGTAGGAAAAACAAGAGAGCGGTAGGACCGTGGAAGAGCTTGGTTTTAACAGCATCGCAATCTTAGTGAGCTTCGGCTTTCTTGCGGCTTTTATCGATGCCGCCGTTGGGGGAGGAGGGCTTGTGTCGGTGCCTGCGCTGCTCTTTGTCGGGCTTCCTCCGCACATCGCCATCGCCACCAACAAACTTTCGGCATTTTTCGGTCTCGTGGCCAGTTCATATAAATTCCTCAAACAAAAAGAAGTTGATTATCACCTCATACTCAAGGTGGCGCCGCTGGCGCTTGTCGGTGCGGCACTGGGAGCCTACGTGCTCCAGTTTGTGTCGTCCGAGGTGCTGCGACCCCTCGTGTTGGTGCTTTTGGTGCTTGTTGCCGTATACACGTTTTTTAAAAAAGACGCAAAAGAACAGGCGTGCACAAAGCAACTCAGCCGCAGACAGCACCTGATCTTTTTGGGTATAGCTTTCTGCATTGCGGTGTATGACGGGTTTTTCGGCCCCGGCACCGGCTCCTTTCTCATTATCACCTCGGTGCTTTTCGGCTTCAATTTCCTTAAGGCGGCGGGTAACTCGAAGCTCATCAATTTGCTCACCAACGTTGCGGCACTCGCGGTATACTTCTCCTTAGGGNNTTGCGATGGTTGTCGGCGCATATCTGGGTGCTTCCTTCGCCATTAAAAAAGGGGTGGTGTACATTCGCATACTGCTCCTTTTGGTAACCTGCGCCCTCATCGTAAGCAACTCGGTCATCTTGCTTGTGGCCCAGGGTGTGTTCCCGTGGGTGTAGGGCTTGTTAGGGTACAGAGGCGATCTCAGTGCTCCTGCGTCGGTTTTATACATCTCCGCCTCGGCCGGCCTTCGAGAGAGTGAGGCGGGNNGTCTTTTGAAGAGAGTGCCCCCGCACAACTTTTGTTTTAGAATATATGCGTTAAGGCTTTTACGTTGACACTGGGAGTACAATGTGAATTCAATAACCATATTCCTTGCGCCCACCTCGGAAGAGATTATGCTCGAATATCGAGAGATAATCGCCTTTCTCGAGCGGCTGGATACGGTGTATCGAGAATATGGTGTAAGTATCGAGGTAAAAAAGGGTGCCTACTCTTTTGACGCACAGGTGTCGCAAGACCCGTGTCCGGCTCTCGATACGGTCATCGAAGACTGCGACCTCGCCTTTTTCTTGTTTTTCGAGCAAGCTGACATCTGTACCGTAGAGATTTTCAGACGGGCATGCAGAAGATACGGCAAGCACAAGGCCTCGCATCTCGGCGTCTTTTTCAGAGAACTCGACGCAATGACCCCCACAACGGAGCTCAAAGAGCTGCAAAACGATATAGACACGATGCCGGAGCTCTTTTGGAGGAGCTATCGCCATCTCGAAAGCCTCGAGCTCATGATGCTCATGCAAATTCAGCAGCTGCATCCCGTGGGCGTTCGGGCGCAGTTGGTGGGCGAGGAGGCCTGCATCGGAGGCGTATCACTTTTTTCTTTAAAAAACGTGCCTCTGGTGGCAAATAACCGGGCGCTCTCCAATAACACGGTGGTTTACGAGATGCTCGGGGAGGGGTATGACAGTTTACGTTCGGCCTCGCTTCAAGACCTCGACGATGTTGAAGCCTTGGGAAAGTATCGGGCAGTTGCCGGGCAGAGAGAAAAGATGCGGCTCTTAAGGCGGTACTACCTGGCGCGCATTATCCGTCTGCTCGAGATGATGCAGGAGCACATAGCAAAGGGTACATTATCTCAGCGACAAAAGCAGGCATACAGGGCTTTGGAACAGGGAAATTACGATCCGGCAAGCAAAGCTCTCGACAAAGAAAAGATATTGAGCGACCGGATGTTGAGTCTTATGTTCGACCCCGACGACATCAAGTGCCGGGAGTTGTGCCGAAACGAGTTACTTGACAAGATTTCCATTGAGCGAGCGGTTGTGTCTTCACGGCAAATGTGGCTTGGTTTCGGGGAGCACTACGAAGAGGCGCTGGCTCTCGAGCAGGAAGCCGGTTTGCCGAGTCGGGTGGCTCCCGAATATATTTTGTATCTCACCAATGTACGCAACTATGCAAAGGCCATCGAGGTGGCCGAGGCGGTGCGCGCCGGTCATGACAGTGCGAATCTCGGGCTGGGGACGAGTGAATTCTGGCTCTTTTTACACAACCTCGGTAATCTCTATAGAGAGGGCGGGCGGCTGGAGGAGTCGGAAGCGAGCTACCTGGAGGCCGTAGCGTGCCTCGGGGACTATACATTGCCGGGCAGCACTTCGTTTCTTTTGCTTCGCAACAAGGCGCTCAGCTTAAGCAAGCTCGGCGATCTGTACAGTAGCTGCAAACGCGTTTCCAAGGCGGTGGGCACCTACCGCAAGGCGCATAAACTGTATAGTCGGCTTGCGGAGGCGAGCCCCGATGCATTCGAGCCTGAGCTTGCAGTGAGTTTTATCACTCTGGGAGATCACTACTTACGTATCAAGCATTACCCTAATGCAGGCGATGCCTATAAAGAGGCCCTGAGGATATTCAGGCGCTTGGCAAAAGAGAATAACGTGCTCTATGAGCCCAGCGAGGCCGCCTGTTATCACAGTCTGGGTGTTTTGTATCAGGCGATGCAAAACGTCAAGGAAGCAGAACAATACTATCTGCGTGCCATCGATGTGCGCAGCCGCCTTGCGGGTGAAAACCCTCTGAGCATAGAGCCCGATTTAGCGCTCAGCCTTTACAGCCTCGGCGTGCTCTACAGCAATACCCAGCGCTATGGTGAGGCGGAGATGTTTCTCGTGAGGGCGGTTGAGATTCGCAACCGTCTGTCGGAGGAGAGCGCGGCAAGCTTCGAGCCCGACCTGGCACTCAGCCTCAGCGCTCTGGGCAATCTGTACTCCTGCGTCAACAACTTTGCGGAGGCGGAAAAAACCTCACTGAGGGCTTTGGAGGTTTACAGCCGCCTCGTCAATAAGAATCCCGAGGCCTATGAGGCACAATATGCGCACGAGTGGAGAAACCTCGGCTGTCTCTATAGCTCCACGCAGTGGTTTTCGGATGCAGAGGAGGCATTTAGTACGGCCGTTGATATCTATCGCCGTCTTGCCGAGGATGAACCTGCAAGCTTTGACGCTGCATGGGCGGCAAGTCTCATGGATCTGGGAAATCTGTATCAGGTGACCCAGAGCTTTACCGAAGCCGAGGAGTCACACGGCAAGGCACGCGAGATCATTCGTAACCTTGTGGCAGAAAACCCCAGGGTGTTTGAACCCGATCTAGCGACAAGTCTCAGCGGCTTCGGCGTGATTTACCGCAGCACGCAAAGGATCAAATTGGCCGAGCGCTCATATCGCAAGGCGCAAGAGATCTATGCGCGTCTTGCCGTGCTCAATCCCTTGACGTACGAGCCTCACGTGGCTATGAACCTCGACAATCTCGGTAAACTCTATAGGGGTGTTCAGCGATTCTCCGAGGCGCAGGAGGCATTATTGGAGTCGGTGGAAATCAGAAGCCGCCTCGCAGAAAAAAACCCTGCGGCCTTTGAGCCGGACCTCGCTTTGAGCTTGAACATCCTCGGCATCCTCTACACCGATATGCTGGAATACGAGAAGGCGGAAGAGGTGTGTGTGAGGGCCTTGGAGATATCGAGCAGACTTTTCGAGGGTAGCCCGGAGGCTTTTGAGCACCATTTGGCGTGGAGCTGCAGAAACCTCGGGGTGGTGTACCGTGCCACTTCGTGGTTTTCCGATGCGGAGGAGTTCCTCCAAAGGGCACTCGAGCTCTACGGGCATATGGCAAAGCATAATCCCTCTGCCTTTCTCGTCGAGGTGGGCAGGGTGCATCTCTTTAGAACCGATCTTTACCTTGCCGCACAGGATGTAAAAACCGCGCGGGTGGAATGCGAAAAGGCCCATAACATATTCAACTCTTTTTCAGAGAAGGAACCGGAGCCCTACGAGCTTTATATGGCGGATACAGCGGAGCGTTTCGGTCGTTTGTTTACCGCGCTCGGTGAGCCGCAGGAGGCCGAGATCTCATTTATGCGCTCTCGAAAAATATACCGCAAGCTCGAAGAAAAAAATCCCTCCGCCTATAGCGAGCAGATAGCGCGGCTCCAGAATAATCTTGCCTTGCTCTTTATGAAAAAAGAGCGTTATGACGTTGCGGAAAACTCCTGTAGGGAGGCGCTGGAAATCCGAAGCCATATGGCGCAGGATACGATTCCTGTGTTCGAGTACAATCTTTCCGAGAGTCTCGCTACCATGGGTGAACTTTACAGGCTTACCCGAAGAACCAGCGAGGCGGAGAAGGCTTTTGCCGAGGCCGTAGATATCCAAAGCCGCTTGGCAAAGGAAAGGCCTGCGCTTATGGAGCCCTATCTTAGAGAAAACCTGGTAAAGCTGGGCCTTGTGTATCGTCAGACCCACCGTTTTCCCGAGGCGAAAGAGAGCCTTGCAAAGGCCCTCGCCCTGAGCAACAAATATATGGCTTCCAACTCCCGCATGGCAGAGGTTGCCCTGTCGGTGCAAGATGCACTCCGCGGCGTTGAAATGTGCGACGCCGAGGCAGACAAGGCTTCGGCGTGTGATTGCAATAGCAAACAAGAGACGGTGGACGAGCTGCTTTTCATTAAGAAGAAACGCTGAAAGGCTGAAGGGGGCGATGTCTCCGTTGTCCGGCCCAAAGTATCGTTTTCGACAATATTAGATTGTACTTGTCCTGCGCGCTGTTATACTATGTAAGCTCTTGTCGAAAGCATCGACTCGGGTTTTTATGCGCAAATACTTACGCTGAGTATTGTAAAAGGAGCACCGTTGTTTGGTTTAGGTGGTTTTGAAATCGCGATCATCGCGATATTCGGATTCCTGATCTTCGGGCCTGATAAACTGCCGCAGATCGCGCGTACCGTCGGTCGCGGGATCCGTCAGTTCCGTTCCGCCCAGGATCAGATGAACAAAGTGATAAAAAGCGAGGTTTACGACCCGATCAAAGATATGGAACCGCTGGTAAACCCCTTCGCAGGCTTTACGCTCGATCCGACCAAGGACGAGAAGACAACATCTTCGAAGTCCAAATCGGGTGCGGATAAGGAAAAGGCAGGTTCGGGCTCCGAGAAGATCTCGAGCGATGCCATGAAGGCCGCCATCAGCAAGGAGTCCGCAAAGGCCAAGGAAAATGCCGCTGCGGACAAGCAGTCCGCCGACGATGGTGCCGCGGAAAAAGCAGCCGGCGAGTCGAGCGGGAAGGTTTCGGAGAAATCCGCTCCCTCCGAGACGTTTGCCCAGCGTCGTGCCCGCCTTGAGCCGGAACACGCCAAGGCCAAAGCGGCAAAGACGCAAGACGGTGCCACAAAGCCCGCGCAAGCTTCCGAGCCTGAAAAACCATCCGACGCCGTAGCGGCATCGGATGCAACAAGTAGTGGTAAAGCAGAAAACATCGATGAGCGAAAGGAGGATAAGGACGGCGAATAGCCTTCCTTTACCAGCCTATGGCCGTCGGACAAGCACGTATGCCTCTCTTCGATCACATCGGTGAACTGAGGCGCAGATTAACCGTAATCGTCGTTACACTTCTGGTCACCTCGGTGATCCTGTATTTTTACGCCCCTGTACTGATTTACATCGTATTATCGCCCGTGGCTCCCTATCTGCCCGCAAGCGGCGGCGAGACGATGGCGAGCATCGCCGATTTGAGCCAGAACTTCATATCGCTCAACCCGCTGGAGGGCTTTGCGCTGAAGTTCAAGATCGCTCTGGTGTTTTCGCTGGTGGTTTGCTGCCCCATATGGATCTGGCAGATCCTCGGGTTCTTTATGCCGGCACTTAAGCCCAACGAGCGTAAATGGGTCGTCCCCACATTCTTTGCAGCCATTGCGCTTTTCGTTTCCGGCGTTTTGTTCTGCTACTTCCTGATTTTAAGCCCCGCCTTCGAGTGGCTGCTCGGTCAGACGGCAGACATCGCTAATCCGCTCGGCGACGTAGGGTTTTACGTTAACACCATCCTGCTCTTCGAGATCGGCTTCGGCATCGCATTCGAGCTGCCGCTGATCGTCTTTTACCTCACCGTATTCAGGATCGTGCCCTACAAAAAACTGCGTGAGAGCTGGCGTGTGATCTATATCGTGCTGATGGTGCTCTGCGCCATGGTTACGCCGGACGCCAATCCCATCACCATGATTTTGATGTTCGCCGCCATGGCGGTTCTCTACGAAGGTTCGCTTCTCTTGTCACGCTTGGTGTTGGCACGTCGCATGGCGCGTGAGAAGCTTGAAAACGAGACGGAAGAGAGCGCAGGCGAAGGCGATGAAAAGAAGTAGGGCCACGGGGGAGGTATACGAGATGGGTTATGACGTGTTATGCACGAGTTCGGATTGATGCAAAGCGTTCTTGAGAATGTTGAAAAGTCGGCGCGCGATGCAGGAGCGGTGAGGGTAACCGAAATCCGTCTTGTTATCGGGGAGATGAGCGAGGTTGTTCCCGATTCCTTGGAGTTTGCCTTCGAGGCGCTTTCTCCCGATACCTTAAGTGCGGATGCGGAGCTTAAGATGACCATGGTGAGTCCGCGTTCGCGCTGCACACAGTGTGGCCACGAGTTTGAGCACAAGCGCTTTATGCGGGGTTGTCCGAACTGCGAATCGCTGGTCACGGAGCTGTTGGCCGGCAAAGAGCTACATATCGATGCAATAGAGGTGGAGATGCCCGAATGAGAGTGGATGTTTCAAAACCGATCCTAGAATTGAATGACAACATCGCCGCGGACAATCGCCGTCTGCTCGATAAGCACGGGGTTTATGTGCTCGACCTGATGGCCTCGCCCGGATCGGGCAAGACCTCGCTGATCCTCAAAACCATCGAACATCTGCGTGATCGCTACAACATCGCGGTCATCGAGGGTGATATCGCCAGCGACGTTGACTCACAGCGCATCAAGGAGCAGGGTATTCCCGCGGTGCAGATCAACACCGGGGGTGCCTGTCATCTCGAATCCCGGATGATCAAGCGTGCGCTCAGTGTGCTGGAGCTCGACAAACTCGATCTCATCATCATCGAAAACGTCGGCAACCTGGTGTGTCCGACCGACTTTTATCTGGGAG